>CANQZD010000001.1 GCA_947628275.1 uncultured Bacilli bacterium
GACCACATGGGTGATATGGACTTTAAAGTTGCTGGTACTCGTGATGGTATTACAGCTTTACAAATGGATATTAAAATTAAAGGTGTTACAAAAAGCATTTTAAAAGAAGCTTTAAGTCAAGCTAAAAAAGCGCGAATGGAAATATTAGATGTTATGCAAGATTGCATTAAAACCCCAAGAAAAGAATTAAGTCCATACGCACCAAAGATTGAAACTTTCCAAATTGATCCAGAAAAGATTAAAGATGTTATTGGTCGTGGTGGAGAAATGATTACCAAAATTATTTTGGAAGCTAGTCATGTTAAAACAGTTAATGATAAAGATGCCGTTAAAGTTGATTTAGAAGATGATGGTCGAGTAATTATTTATCATACAGATGAAAATATTATTAAAGAAACAAGAAGAAGAATTGAACAAGTAGTAAAAGAAGTTGTACCAGGTGAAATATATCAAGCAACAGTTGTTAAAGTTGAAGATTTTGGTTGTTTTGTAAGTCTATGGGATGGTTGTGAAGGAATGGTTCATGTATCTCAATTAGATAATAAAAGAGTTAATAAACCAAGTGATATTGTTAAAGTTGGGGATAAAATATTGGTTAAGTCATTAGGATATGATAATCGTGGTAGATTAAATTTATCAAGAAAAGAAGCTTTACCAAAAGAAATTAAAAAGGAAAAAAATTAATTGAAATATATTAATTTTTTTGTTATGTTTAAGATGGTGAAGATATATGAAGTACCGTTGTAGTGTTTGTAATGCAATTTTTATTTCAAAAGATGTTTCTTCTTGTCCTTTTTGTTTTAGTTCTAAGGATTTTATATATGAGGTAGATAAAGAAGTAAATGAACAAAAAGAGGTATTTTTGAATGCTGTTAAAATAAGTGAAGATAACTATGGAGTTATGCGGGATAATACCAAATGTATTGATTGTGGAATATGTAGAGAAACTTGTAATTTAATGTGTGGTTTAGATTTTAAAAATGATACTTCGCGGTGTCTTGCTTGTGGTCAATGTATTACGACTTGTCCGACAAATGCTTTAAGACCTAAAGATTCTTATCTACGAGTTAAAGAACTTTTAAAAAATAAGATTGGGATATGCTATACTTCTCCAGCTGTCAGAGTAAGTATTGGGGAAAATTATGGCTATGAAGCTGGAAGTTTTATGCAAGGTAAGTTAGTGGCTTTACTTAAAAAATTAGGCTTTAAATATGTTTTTGATACTACTTTTGGGGCTGATTTAACGGTTATGGAAGAAGCAACTGAGTTAGTTAATCATCTTAAAAATGGCGATTCAGGGCCAATGTTTAGTTCTTGTTGCCCGGCTTGGGTAAAGTATGCTCAAAATGAATGTCCAGAATTAGTTCAAAATATTTCTACTTGTAAAAGTCCAATTGCAATGCAAGGTGCAATTATTGAAAAATATTTTTTGCCAAAGATAAATGTTAGAAAAGAAGATGTAGTAACGGTGGCAATTACTCCTTGTACGGCTAAGAAAATGGAAATTAAGTTAGAAGGTATTTTTGGTACTGATGAAGTTGTAACAGTTTTAGAATTAGCTTCGTGGGCTAAAATGGATGGGATTGATTTTAAAAATTTAGCTGATGAGGAATATGATAATTTGTTTAAAGAAGGAAGTGGAGCTGGGGTTATATTTGGCATGACTGGTGGAGTTTGCGAAGCAACACTTAGAACTACATATCACCTGATGACGGGAAAAGATTTAGAACAGTTAGTTTTTGAAGATGTTCGGGGCTTAAAAAATGTTAAGGAAGCTAGTATTGATATAGATGGTTTTAAAGTTAATGTTTTGGTAGTTCATAAAATTAAAGAATTAAGTAAGGTAATTGAAAAAATAAAATTAAGAGAAAAAGATTATCATTTTGTTGAAGTTATGAATTGTGAAGGTGGCTGTGTTGGTGGTGGTGGCCAGCCTAAAATTTTTGGCGATTCGTTAAAAGTAAAAGAAGCTCGTGCGAAAGGTTTAGAAAAACGAGATTTAAATAATAAAGTTCGATTTAGTTATGATAATCCAGATATTATAAGAATTTATCAAGAATATTTGGAATATCCAGGAAGTAATGTAGCCAAAGAAATTTTGCATAAATGTCAAGAAAGTGTAAAAAATTAAAATAATTAAAAAATAAAGGTTTAAGAACCTTTACTTTTTTTATGCTTTTTTGTATCATAATGGTGAACAGTGGTAGACTGTGGAAGAAAGTGGGGGATACTGATGTATATGGGTGAATATCATCATACTATTGATGAAAAAGGCCGACTTGTAATCCCAACTAAATTTCGCATGAAGTTAGGTAATGAATTTATAGTAGCGCGGGGTATAGAAAAATGTTTATACATTTATTCTAAAGATGATTGGAACAATGTTGTTTCTAAGTTAAATACCTTACCATTTACTAAGAAGGATGCTCGTGATTTTATTCGTAGCTTTTTTTCCGGAGCCACCGACTGTGAGTTTGACCGTCAAGGAAGAACGATGATTAGTTCTATTCTATGCAAATATGCCAATTTAACTAAAGATTGTGTAATTATTGGTGCTAATGATCGAATTGAAATTTGGGATAATGAAGCATGGAATGAATTTTTAGCAAGTAGTGAAGATAAATTAAGTGACTTAGCTGAAAACTTATTTGCGGAGTAGATTATGAAGCATTATACGGTTTTAAAAAATGAGTCGATTGCTGGACTTGCTATTAAAGAAGATGGAATATATGTTGATGCTACATTAGGTTATGCAGGGGATTCGAAGGAAATACTATTAAGAATAAAAAGGGGTATGCTTTTCGCCTTTGACAAAGACTTAAGTGCCATCAACTATTCCCGTAAAGAATTAGAAATCATTGGTAAGAATTTTGAACTCATTCATGCTGATTATGTTTTGATGAAAGAAAAGTTGTCAGTTTATGGAATTCATAAAGTAGACGGGATTTTGTTTGATTTAGGTGTTTCATCACCCCAATTAGATGAAAATCGGGGATTTAGTTTTATGAGAGATGAAGAACTTGATATGAGAATGGATCAAAGTTCAGAAAAAAATGCTAAGGATGTTGTAAATGACTATTCACTTGATGATTTGACAAAGATTTTTTATGAATATGGTGAAGAAAAAGAAAGTAGATTAATTGCTAAGAAAATTGTGGAATTAAGAAAAAATAAAAAGATTAATACTACTTTTGAATTAGTCGAAATAATAAAAATGGCCGTAGGTTCTAAATATTTTTATGATAAACATCCTGAGAGAAAAATATTTCAGGCTATTAGAATTGAAGTAAATGATGAATTAAATCATTTAGAAAAAGCTTTAGAAGATGCGATTAGTTTATTAAAACCACAGGGAAGAATTGTTGTAGTAACGTTCCATTCTAAAGAAGATAAAATAGTAAAGAAAATATTTAAGAAATATAGTGAAGTAAATCCTTTAGTTAAAGGATTACCAGAAATACCTAAAGATTATTTACCAAAATTAATGATTGTTAATAAAAAAGTTATTTTACCGAGTGAAGAAGAAATAAAAGAAAATAGTCGAAGTAAAAGCGCTAAATTAAGAATTGCAGAAAGGATTTAGATATAATGAAAAAGCCTAGAACTAGAAGAGTTAAAATTTATAAGGGAGAGAGATTTTTAACAATTGTAATTATCTTTCTTTTAGTAACTTTACCTATTTGTACAGTTTTAACTAAGGCTGTTTTATCTGAAACTAATATTTCTGTTGAACAATTAAAAGATAAGATAGAAGATCAAGAGGGAAAGAATGAATCTTTGAGTATGCAAATTGATGAATTAGCTAGTTTAGATAAGATTCAACAAGTTGCTATTGAACAAGGTTTATCCTATAATAATACTAATATTAAAAATATTAATGAATAGGACTGATTAGGTGAAGAGGGTTAGAAGAACTTTAAAAATTCAATTAAATCTTAAACTGACCATGCTTGTAGTCGGTCTTTTTTTCATGGCAATTATTATAAAGTTATCGTATGTAGTAATTAGTTCTAATGTTGATGGAATTAATTTAACAGAATTTGCTAGTAGTAGAAATACTGCTAAGGAAACTATTTATGCTGAGCGAGGAACCATATATGATAGTGTCGGTAATCCTTTAGCTAAGAATGCTAATTCTTATAATATTATTGCTTTTTTATCTGCTTCAAGAACAACTGATATGAATGAACCTCATCATGTTGTTGATAAAGAAATGACAGCTAATGCTTTATGTGGAGTATTAGCTAAAGATGAAGAAAAGAAAAAGAAATGTTTAGAAGATATAAAAGGATATTTAAATCAAGATTTATATCAAGCTGAGCTTGGGACATGGGGAAAAGTTAGTGAAGAAGAAAAAAGAGCCTTAGAAGCTTTAGAATTACCAGGGATATCTTTTCAAACTTTGGCTAAAAAAAGACAATATATTAACTCTTCATGGGCTAGTTATATTCTTGGCTATGCCAGAAGTGATGAAGAAGGAAATATTATTGGGGAATTAGGAGTTGAAGGTTATTTTAATGATGAATTAAAAGGAAAAGATGGCTTTATTGAATATCAAAAAGATGCTTATGGTTATCAAATGGTAAATACTCCAGAAAATAAAAGCGAAGCAGTTTCAGGGTCAGATATATATTTAACAATTAATAGTGATATTCAAAATGTTTTAGAAAACGCTATAACAACATTTTCAAAAGATAATAAAATGGATTGGGCTTTAGTTACTGTAATGGATGCAACTAATGGAAATATTGTTGGTTCAGCTACTAATCCAAGTTTTAATCCTAATAATTTAGAAGGATTAGAAAGTTATTTAAATCCTTTGGTAGGGTATCAATATGAACCAGGTAGTACAATGAAAACTTTTAATTGGATGGCAGCTATGGAAAATGGAATATATGATGGCAATGCAACTTTTTTATCTGGGTCATTAAAACTTAGTGATGGAACTTTAGTTAATGACTTTATTAAATCTGGTTGGGGAACTATTAATTTTGATACAGGATATGCTTATTCTTCAAATGTTGGAGCAGCAACTTTAGCTTTGAAATTAGGAGCATCAAAATTAACTGATTTTTATAATCTTTGTGGGTTTGGTTCAAAAACAGGAATTACATTACCAGCTGAAGAAGATGGTTTAGTTGATTTTTATTATGAATCAGAGTTAGCTAATGCTAGTTTTGGGCAAGGAGTTTTAGTTACTCCAGTTCAAATGCTTCAAGCTTTAAGTATTATTGCTAATGATGGGGTTATGTTAAAGCCTCAGATTGTAAGTAAGATTGTAAATCAAGATGGAGAAGTAACATATGAGGCTAAAAGAACTGAAGTTAGTCAAGTTACATCTAAAGAAACAGCTCAGAAAATGCGTGATTTAATGTATAAAGTTGTTTATGATGGTCTTGAGTATAATATTGAATATTCACCAAAATCGGTCAAGTTAATTGGAAAGACCGGAACTGCAGAAATTGCTAGTGAAAATGGGGGTTATATGACAGGTTATAACGATTATGTTAGAAGTTTTGCAGGAATGTTTCCTTATGAAAATCCAAAATATATAGTTTATTTTGTAACAAAAAGAAATACAGGTGGAAATATTCCTAAAACCATTGCTACTTTAGTTGATGATATAGCAAGAGTAACAAATTTAGTTAATTCAAAAAATGATGTTGATAGTTCTAAAATAGTAGAGATACCACAGTATATAAATACAACAGTAGATTTTGTTTTAGAAGATGCAAAAAAGAAAAAATTAAATCCAATTATTGTTGGTAATGGAAAAAATGTTATTAAACAATATCCTCTAAATAAAACAAAAACAATATCTTCAAGTAAAATATTTATTAAAACAGATGGAAATGAAATAAAAATGCCAGATGTTGTTAATTGGAGTACTAATGAAATTATTAGATATTGTAATTTTATTGGTTTAAATTATACTTTAAAGGGTTATGGTAAAGTAAAGAGTACTTCTATTCCAAAAGATACAGTATTAGATACTAAAACAATGACTATAGAAATTGAATTAGGTTAAAAAATTGCAAGAAATTGCAGTTTTTTTTGTAAACTAAATTTTAAACAATTTACAATATAACCAAATGGTTATATAATATAGTTGATACAGTATAAGATAGAAACTAAAGATAATAAAAAAAGAAATAATAGCTATACTAAAGATAAGGAGCAAAAAATGGAAAAGAAGAAGACAATAATAACATATATCATATTGGGAATATTAATAATTGGTGTAATAGCTTTAGGAGTAACATATGCTTATTGGATATTAACAAGAAAACAAGAGGGAACAAATATTGTTAAAACAACATGTTTAAATGTTACCATTGAAGAAGAACAAGATAATATTTTACTAGAAAGAGCTCAACCAATACTAGATGAAGAAGGATTAAAACTAAAACCATTTAAATTTAAAGTAAAGAATAATTGTGAAGATTATGCAGAATATACAATAAACTTAGAAATGTTAAGTGAAACAAACTTAAAAAGTGAGTTTGTAAAAATAGCTTTAAATGAAAAAGGAGATAAAGGAGTACCAACGAATCTTAAAGAATATGAAGAGTATAAGAATTTAAAAATAGAAGGAACCAAAGAAGGAAGGACATTAAAAACAAGTAAATTAAAACCAAACGAAGAAAAAGAATATGAACTCCGAATATGGATGGATGAAGATGTAACAATAGAAGATGACACGATGAACAAAACATATAAATCAAAAATAATTGTAGAAATAAAAAATACTGATAAGCCATATATAGAAAGTATTTTAAATGGAACAGACCCAGTATTAGATGGAAAATTAATACCAATCACAATAAATGAAGAGAATGGTAAAGTAACAAGAGCAGATGAAACAAAGAAGTGGTATAGTTATGCTGAACAAAAATGGGCCAATGCAGTTATTTTAAGGAATGGTGTAGAAGACCCTGGACCAGATGAACCAATAGATGAAAATGACATTGAAAGTTACTTTGTATGGATACCAAGATATCGATATGAAATATTTGACGAAGGAAATTATGACGGTTTAACAACAAAAACAAATAAAGAACAAATAATAAATATAGAATTTGAAAATAAAGACGAAGCTGTAAAAAGTGGAACAACATCAGGTCAAATGTTAACCCATCCAGCATTTACATCATTTAATACAAATGGCATATGGGTAGGCAAGTTTGAAACAGGATATGATGGAGCCGGAAGTACAGGAGCTGCTCAGATAAATCCAGCTAATGAAGCGGCTGCAATTGAAGCAGCAAAAAAAGTAATAATCAAACCAAATGTATATTCATGGCGAGAAATTCAAATAGCAAAGGCTTACACTGTAGGCAGACATTATGAAACGATGCTAAACAGTCATTTAATGAAAAATACGGAATGGGGAGCTGTAGCTTATTTAAGTCAAAGTCAATATGGAAGTCATGAAAGTGTAAGAATTAATAATAATTCTGATTATTTAACAGGATATGCAGCAAAGAATGAACCAACAACAGGCTATACTGGAACAAATGAGTTATGTAGTGAAAATCCAGAAGCATGTAACGAGTATGGTGGTTCAGAAAAGGGAGTAGATGGTGAATATAATACCAATTATTTTAATAAAGAAAGTGTCGTAGCCAGTACCACAAATAATTATACTGGAGTGTACGATATGAGTGGAGGAGCTTGGGAGTACATGATGGCTGGAATAGATGATAATAGTACAGGAGATGGTCATACTGGAAAATTATCAGCTGGTCGACATAATTTATATAATTCTGGGTTTAACGGAAATTTAACCTGTTCACAATGTAATGATAATGGAATAGAAGTAAATCATGAAATAACTGAAATTAGTGACGGGATAGATTTACCTACAGATGACAGGTTCTTTGATAAATACAATTATAGTACAAGTAATACTACTTATAATCGAGGATTCTTAGGCGATGCTACCAAAGAAATGGGTCCATTTCAATCTATGACATATGAAACTCAATCAAGACTAGTTGGTAGCTGGTATAACGATGAGTCTTGGCTTGTCAGCGACGGCGGTCCGTGGGTCATGCGTGGTAGTGGGTGCGATAGAGGTTCAGGAGCTGGTGTGTTCGCTTTCATTTACGACTACGGTCGTGCGCGTGGCTCTCTTGGCTTCCGTCTTGTCTTAGCAATACAATAAGAGGTGCAATATGAAAAAGAAAAATTTAATATATATAATAAGTGCAGTAATAGTTATAGCAATAATAACAATAGGAATAACCTATTCATTATGGATATTAACAAGAGAACAAACAGGAGAAAACTTTGTAAAAACATCTTGTTTAAATGTAAGTATGGAAAATGAATTAAATGATATATCACTTAAAAATACATTTCCGTTATTAGATGAAGAAGGATTAGATCAAAAACCATATACCTTTAAGATAAAGAATAATTGTGAAGATTATGCTAATTATGAAATAGATTTAGAAATGTTAAGTGAAACAAGTTTAGATAGTGAATATGTCAAAATATCATTAAATGAAAAAGGAGATAAAGGAGTACCAACAAATCTTAGTGAATATAAAAAATACTCTAACTTAAAAATAAGTGGAACAAAAGAAGGAAGAACATTAAAAACAAGTAGACTAAAACCAAAAGAAGAAAAAGAATATGAACTAAGAATATGGATAGATGAAGATGTAACGACAGAAGATAATATAATGAATAAAATTTATAAATCAAAAGTAATAGTAGAAAGTAAAAATACTGATAAACCATATACAGAAAGTATTTTAAATGGAACAGACCCAGTATTAGATGGTGATTTAATACCAATCACAATAAATGAAGAGAATGGTAAAGTCACAAGAGCCGATGAGACAGAAAAGTGGTATAGTTATGCTGAGCAAAAATGGGCTAATGCAGTTATCTTAAGGAATGGTGTCGAAGACCCAGGAGCAAATGAGCCAATAGAAGAAAATGACATTGAAAGTTATTTTGTATGGATACCAAGATACAGATATGAGATATTTGATGAAGGCAATTATAATGGATTAGGAACAAAAACAAATAAAGAACAAATAATCAATGTTGAATTTGAAAATAAAGACGAAGCTGTAAAAAGTGGAACAACAACTGGTCAAATGCTAACGCATCCAGCGTTTACATCATTTAATACAAATGGCATATGGGTAGGCAAATTTGAAACAGGCTATGATGGAGCAGGAAGTACAGGAGCTGCGGGGTTAAATCCAGCTAATGAAGCAGCAGCAATCGAAGCCGTAAATAAAGTAGTAATCAAACCAAATGTATATTCGTGGCGTTATATTCAATTAGCGAAAGCTTATACAGTTGGAAGACATTATGAGGCAACATTAAATAGTCATGTAATGAAGAACACTGAGTGGGGAGCAGTAGCGTATTTACAACATAGTCAATATGGAAGTCATCAAAGTGTGAGAATCAATAATAATTCTGATTACTTAACTGGATATGCCGCAAAAAACGAACCAACAACGGTAAATACAGGAACAAATGAGTTATGTAGTAATACTCCTGATGCTTGTAATGAATATGGAGGAGCAACCCCAGGAAGTGATGGTGAATATAATACTAATTATTTTAATAAAGTAAGTGTCGTAGCAAGTACAACCAATAATTATACAGGAGTATATGATATGAGTGGAGGAGCTTGGGAATACATGATGGCGGGTATGGATGATAATTCTACTGGAGATGGAAAAACTGGAAAATTATCATCAGGACGTCATAATGTTTATAATTCAGGCTTTAATGGAAAATTAACTTGCCCAGAATGTAATGATAATGGAGTAAATCATGAAATAACTGAATTAATAGGAGAAATAGACTTACCAAGAGACGAAAGATTCTTTGATAAGTATGAGTATAATACTAGCACTACTACTTATAACAAAGGAATATTAGGCGATGCTACTAAAGAAATGGGTCCATTTCAGTCTATGGGATATGGATCTCAAACAAGGTATATTAGTAGTTGGTACGACGATGAGTCTTGGTTTGTCAATTATGTTACTCCATGGTTCATACGTGGTGGCTATTATAGCCATGGTACTGATGCTGGTGTATTCGATTTCCGATACGAGCTTGGTCGTGCGAATAACGCCATTGGTTTCCGTCTTGCCTTAGCAATACAATAAATAAGAGGTGCAATGTGAAAAAGAAAGATAAGAAAATAATATATGTCGTGATGGGAATAATAAGTGTGATATTGATAACTATTGGAGTAACATATGCTTATTGGATATTAACAAGAAAACAAGAAGGGACAAATATTGTAAATACAGCATGTTTGGATATTGATATGGTAGGAAGGAACGATATATTATTAGAAAAAGCATATCCAATATTAGATGAAGAAGGTTTGAAACTCAAACCATATACTTTTACTATAACAAATAATTGTAATGATTATGCAGATTATGAAATAAGTTTAGAGATGTTAAATGAAACAGACTTAAATAGTGAGTTTGTAAAGATATCATTAAATGAAAGTGGAGATAAAGGAGTACCAACCAATCTTAAAGAATATGGAGAGTATAAGAATTTAAAAATAGAAGGAACCAAAGAAGGAAGAACAATAAAAACAAGTAAATTAAAACCAAATGAAGAAAAAGAATATGAACTTCGAATATGGATAGATGAAGATGTAACAATAGAAAATGATACAATGAATAAGATTTATAAATCAAAAATAGTAGTCGATAGTAAATTAGGAAATATACCATATACAGAAAGTATCTTAAAGGGAACAGACCCAGTGTTAGATGGAAGATTAATCCCAATTACAATCAATGAAGAGAATGGTAAAGTCACAAGAGCAGATGAAACAAAAAAATGGTATAGTTATGCTGAACAAAAATGGGCCAATGCAGTTATTCTAAAAAGTGGTGTCGAAGACCCAGGAGCAAACGAACCAATAGATGAAGCAGATATAGAAAGTTATTTTGTATGGATACCAAGATATCGATATGAAATATTTGATGAAGGCAACTATGCTGGTTTAACAACAAAATCTAATAAAGTGCAAATAATAAACATAGAATTTGAAAGTAAAGATGAAGATGTAAAAAATGGGACGTCTGTAGGCCAATGGTTAACACATCCAGCCTTTACTGCATTTAATACAAATGGAATATGGGTCGGCAAATTTGAAACGGGCTATGATGGAGCCGGAAGTACAGGAGCTGCTCAAGTAAACCCAGCTAATGAAGCAGCAACAATCGAAGCTACAAGTAAAGTAATAATCAAACCAAATGTGTATTCATGGCGAGGAATCCAGGTAGCAAATGTCTACACAATAGGAAGACATTATGAATCAACATTAAATAGTCATATGATGAAGAATACCGAGTGGGGTGCAGTAGCATATTTACAACAAAGTGAATATGGAAGTCATCAAAGTTTTAGAATAAATAATAATTCAAGTTATTTAACTGGATATGCTGCAAATCAAGAACCAACAACGGGATATACAGCAACAAATGAGTTATGTAGTACTACTCCTGATGCTTGTAATGAATATGGAGGAGCAACCCCAGGAAGTGATGGAACGTATAATACTAATTATTTTAATAAAGCAAGTGTAATAGCAAGTACAACAAATAATTATACAGGAGTATATGATATGTCTGGTGGAGCCTGGGAATACATGATGTCTGGAATGGATGATAATAGTACTGGAGATGGAAAAACCGGAAAATTATCAGCTGGACGTCATAATGTATATAATTCTGGATTCAATGGAAAATTAACATGTCCAACATGTAATGATACTGGAGTAGAAGTAAATCACGAAATAACTGAAGTAACGGGAGGAATAGATTTACCTACAGATGAAAGGTTCTTTGATAAATACGATTATAGTACAATTAATACTACTTATAATAGAGGCTTTTTAGGTGATGCAACAAAAGAAATGGGTCCATTTCAGTCTATGAGATATGGAACCCAAACGAGAAATGTAGGTAGTTGGTACGATGATGAGTCTGGGTTTGTCCACTCTACCCTTCCGTGGTTCATACGTGGTGGCGATTTCAATGGCGGTACTGGAGCTGGTGTGTTCGATTTCGGTAGCACGAACGGTGGTGCGAATGGCGGTGTTAGCTTCCGTCTTGTGTTAGCAATACAATAAGAGGTGACAATATGAAAAAGAAAGATAAGAAAATCGTATATGTTATAGTAGGAATAATAAGCGTGGTGTTGATAACTATTGGAGTAACATATGCCTATTGGATATTAACAAGAAAACAAGAAGGAACAAATATTGTAAATACAGCATGTTTGGATATTGATATGGTAGGAAAAAATGACATTTTAATTGAAAAAGCTTATCCAATATTAGATGAAGAAGGATTAAAATTAAAACCATATACTTTTACTATAAAGAATAATTGCAATGATTATGCTGATTATGAAATAAGTTTAGAGATGTTAAGTGAAACAAGTTTAGATAGTGAGTTTGTAAAAATATCATTAAATGAAAGTGGAGATAAAGGAGTACCAACAAATCTTAGTGAATATAAAAAATACTCTAACTTAAAAATAAGTGGAACAAAAGAAGGAAGAACATTAAAAACAAGTAGACTAAAACCAAAAGAAGAAAAAGAATATGAACTAAGAATATGGATAGATGAAGATGTAACAATAGAAGATGATACAATGAGTAAGATTTATAAATCAAAGATAGTAGTCGATAGTAAATTAGGAAATATACCATATATAGAAAGTATTTTAAATGGAACAGACCCAGTATTAGATGGTGATTTAATACCAATCACCATCAATGAAGAGAATGGACAAGTAACAAGAGCCGATGAAACAGAAAAGTGGTACAGTTATGCTGAACAAAAATGGGCCAATGCAGTTATTTTAAAAAGTGGTGTCGAAGACCCAGGTCCAAATGAGCCAATAGAAGAAAATGACATCGAAAGTTATTTTGTATGGATACCAAGATATAGATATGAAATATTTGATGAGGGAAACTATGAAGATTTATCAACTAAAGAAGATAAAGCAAAGATAATAAATGTTGAATTTGAAAATAAAGATGAAGAAATAAAAAGTGGTTCTTCAGTAGGCCAATGGTTAACGCATCCAGCCTTTACCTCATTTAATACAAATGGCATATGGGTCGGAAAATTTGAAACAGGGTATGATGGAGCTGTAAAAACGAGTGATGCCGAAATAAATCCAATTGGCGAAAATTCTGCAATCGAAGCAGCAAGTAAAGTAATAATTAAACCAAATGTTTACTCATGGAGAGGAATTCAAGTAGCAAAGGCTTACACTGTAGGCAGACATTATGAAGCAACATTAAATAGTCATATGATGAAGAACACAGAATGGGGAGCAGTAGCATATTTACAACAAAGTGAATATGGAAGTCATCAAAGTGTAAGAATTAATAATAATTCTAATTATCTAACAGGCTATGCTGCAAAAAATGAACCGACCACAGGTTATACCGGAATAAGTGAATTATGCAGTAATACCCCAGAAGCATGTAACGAGTTTAGCGGAGCGACATCAGGAAGTGATGGTGAATATAATACTAATTATTTTAATAAAGAAAGTGTTGTTGCCAGTACAACCAATAATTATACAGGAGTCTATGATATGAGTGGAGGAACTTGGGAATACATGATGGCAGGTATAGATGATAATAGTACAGGTGATGGAAGTACTGGTAAATTGTCAGTTGGGCGACATAATTTATGGAAATCAGGTTTTAATGGCAAATTAACATGCCCACAATGTAATGATGCTGGAGTAAATCATGATATTATAGAAGTTACTGATGGAATAGATTTACCAACAGATGAAAGATTTTATGATAAATATGATTATAGTATAAGTAATGCTACATATAATAGAGGAATATTAGGCGATGCTACCAAAGAAATGGGTCCATTCCAATCTATGACAAATGGAGCACAGCTGAGATATACAGGAAGTTGGTATGATGATGAATCTTCGTTTGCCTACAATGGTAATCCGTGGTTTTACCGTGGTGGTGCTTACAGTAATGGTAGTGGTTCTGGTGTGTTCGCTTTCTACAGTAACTATGGTCATGCTGGAGGCTGGGTTGGTTTCCGTCTCGTTCTAGCTTTTTAAAAAAACTTAAAAGATACTTAAAAAGTGTCTTTTTTACGTGTTATAATATATGTGAAATAGGGAGGATTGTTTATGGTTTATTTAAAAAGTTAAAATTGGATTATGGTTTGTAAATTATCGTGAAAGGAAATATTTGTAAAATGGAAAAAAAAATAAAAGAAAATTTATTATGTTTAAAAGAAAAACTTAAATTACAAAAAAAATTTATTATTGAAACTTTAGCAAAAGAAAGTAAAAATATTAATGATAATATAGATGATTTTTTAGATTTTATGGTTCGTTGTAAGTATAATGAAATATTTTCTAATCCTAAATTAGAAACTGAAGAAAATTATCAGCAAGAATCATTTACGGGATATGCTAGTATTGATAAACCACATTTAAAATATTTTAGAAAAGGTATATTAGATGCTAAATTTCCTAAAATGAAAATGTATGATTATTTATATTTAAGAAATATTAAACGGCAAAATTTTACTGCTTTAAATTATTTTGGGAGAAAAATAACTTATAATGAAATGTTTAGTCATATTGATGATGTAGCTAAATCTTTTAAAAAAATGGGAATAAAAGAAGGGGATTATGTTGTAATTGCTATGCCTACAACTCCTGAATCTGTTTATATGCTATTTGCTTTAAATCGAATAGGGGCTATTCCTGTAGAATTAGATCCTAGAACAACTAAAGAAGATGTTATTAAAACAATAGAAGAATCTAAAACTAAATTTTATATTACTATGGAAGATTGTTCCGTTATGATTGATGAATTATTAAGTGAAAATAGTTTATTATCTAAGCAAGTAGAAAATGTTATGTTTATCTCACCAACTGAGTCTTTGCCATTTGGATTAAATTATTTATCTGATTTTAAAGATTTTATTGAAAGAATGAAAAAAAGAAAACCAATTGTTCCTAAAAATGATAAGTATTTAAATTGGACTAAATTCATTGAAAAAGGAGAAAGTTATAAAGGTAAAATAGATAGTCTTTATAAAGAAGGTGAAGTGGCTGAGATTATTTATTCAAGTGGAACAACTGCTAGTCCAAAACCAATTGAATATACTAATGAAACATTTACGGCAATGGTAAGACAAGTTGAGCTTATGGAAAATGATTATAAGGAAAAAGATAAAAATTTAGATATTATTCCATTATTTTTAGGTTTTGGCTCGAATAACGGAATATATACTATTTTAGCATTTGGTTTAGAAGATATATTAATACCTGTTCCTGTTATTGAAAATTTACCATCTTTAATTTCTAAATATGAACCTAATCATATACTATGTGCTCCTATTCATATTAAAGTTTTAAATAATTATTTAAAAAATAATCCTAATAAATTAAAAGATTTATCTTATATTAAATCAATTGTTTCGGGAAGTGCTCATTTAGAAAGTAGTTTACAATATGAATTAGATGAACAATTAAAACAACGAGGTTGCAAAATAAAAGTAGGACCTGGTTATGGTCAAAATGAAGGTGGTCCAGGATTAAGTTTTTCTTCTGATACATTTTTAGAAAATAGAAAACCTAATTGTTGTGGATATCCGCTTCCTTTTACTACAATATCTATTTTTAATCCTTTAACAGATGAAGAATTGAAATATGGTGAAGATTTAGAAGGAGAAATAAGATATATTGCTCCTTGTGCAATGAAAGGATATGCTTTTAATCGAAAAGTAGAAACTTCTAAGTTTTATAGAGTAGGTTTAGATGGTAAGATTTGGGCTTGTTCTGGAGATATTGGTAAAATTGATAAAGATGGAGGAATTTATATAACAGATCGAATTACTAGACAAATAAGTAGAAATGGTTTTAAACTTGCTCCAACAGAAATAGAAGACTTAATTTTAAGTAACATTAAAGGAATTGAATCTTGTGCCTTAGTTGGTAAACCAGATGAAACAGAAGAAAATAAATTAATTTTATATTATTCTATAAAAAAAGAAGAAAGACAAAATGAGCCTATAATTACTGAAGCTATAATTACTTTGTGTAATACTTTGAAAGAATATAAAATACCAAATGAATATATTTTAAAAGATGAGATTCCTTTAACTCCTAATTTAAAAATAGATTTTAAAAAATTAGAAAGAGAAGCATTAGAAGCAGATTTTGGTTATGTTAGAAAAAGAAATTAGTTAACTAAAAAAATCATGTTATAAAAGATTTTAGTATATCTTCTTTAAATTCTTCGCATTCCTTTTTGTTTTCTAATGCCTTTTTCATAAATACCACAAAACATTGTTTTTCGCCTCTTTATCATTTCAATATAATGTAGGGTAAAATTCAAGAAAATACCTGACAAAATGAAAAAATATATTTTTGAAATTGCCATTAACTTATTAAAAAAGTTCAAGAAACACTGATAAATCATTTATTTATGGTATCTAGCAAATTGAACTTTTTTATGTTATGATTCTTATTAAGAATAAAGGTGGTCTTTATGGATATTGGTTATGCAGTCTTAACTTTAAATTTTATTTATATAGCCATTTTAGCAGTTATATTTTTTACAAGAAAAAAAGTAAAAAATGTTGAAACAACAATTTTTGGTTTATTAATAATATCTAATTTATTAGGTTTAGTTTTAGAATTTTTATGTGGATATTTTATTAAGGGACTTCCAAAATATGAAATAATTACTTTTATTATTAATAAATTACATATTGTAAATATTAGTTTTTGGATTACTACTTTTACTTTATATGTTGTATTTATTTGTTTTGGTTATGAAAAAATAAAGAAAAAGTTTAAAAATTTGTTATCATATATTTATTGTTATTTTGTTTTTATTTTTTTATTAGCATATGTCTTGCCAATTAATTATTTTAATGATGGAAAAAGTATTTATTCTTATGGTCCAGCTTCTAATTTAATTGTTATTTTGTGTATTATTTATTTAGCTATTGATATTTTGGCAATTATTAAAAATATTCGAAATATAAGTAAATTAAAATTAATTCCTTTAATTATTTTAATAATTGGTTTAATAGTTGTTTTTATTTTAAGAAGTATTAATCCTAGTATGGTATTAATTACAACAATATTTTCTTTTGTAACAACGATTATGTATCATACTATAGAAAATCCTGATATAAAAATGGTTAGACAATTAGAAATTGCCAATATCAAAGTAGAAAAAGCTAGTCGAGCAAAGAGTGAGTTTTTATCAAGTATGTCTCATGAAATAAGAACGCCACTTAATGCTATTGTAGGATTTAGTAGTTTAATTAAAGAAGCCAATACTTTAGAAGAAGCTAAAGAAAATGCTGAAGATATTGTTTCTTCGTCAGAAAAATTATTAACAATGATTAGTAATGTTTTAGATATAGCAAGAATAGATACAAATAAAAGTGAACTTAAAAATGTTAATTATAATTTTAATCAAGAATTAAATAAAGTAATTTATCTATTTATTTCTAAAGCCGATGAGAAGGGAATAATATTACAAGATGAAATAGAAGAGCTACCTAAAACTTTAAATGGCGATGTAGAAAGTATTAAAAGAATAGTAGCTAATTTATTAGATAATGCAATTAAATATACTGAAAAAGGAAGTATTAATTTAATAGTTAAAAAGAAAATCGAAAAAGATAATTGTAAAATTACTATTACTATTTCTGATACTGGAGTAGGAATATCTAAAAAAGTTTTAAAAAACATTTTTGAAGAATTTAATAGAGAAGAAAAATATAGGGATACAGCAACATCTGGAATGGGACTTGGTTTATCTATTTCTAAAAAATTATTAGATATGATGGGTGGAAAAATAGAGTATAAATCAAGTGTTGGAAAAGGAACAACATTTACTATTTATTTAACTCAAAAAATTGTTGAGGAGTAAGTATGAAAATATTAGTAGTGGATGATAGTGCAATTAATTTAAAAGTAGCAACTAAAATATTAGAAAAAGAAGGTTATGAGGTAGATAATGCTTTAAGTGGCTTTGAATGTTTAAAAATGGTTAAAGAAAAGCATTATGACTTAATTTTTATGGATATAATGATGCCAGAAATGGACGGAGTAGAAACATTTAAAAGATTAAAACAAATTGATGGTTTTAAAACACCAGTTATTACTTTAACAGCTGATGTTGAATTAGATAGTGAAGAAAAATATTTAAACTTAGGGTTTACAGCTTATTTAGAAAAACCAATAAATATAGAGAAGCTAAGAAAAATTATTAGTAATATTAAAAAATAAGAGGTATTATATGGATAAAGAAGTTTATTATGTAAGTCAAGAAGGTTATGATTTATTTGTAAAAGGAATTGATGATTTAAGAAATAAATTAAATTGTAAAGGTAAAGAAAAAAGCGAATCATTTAATTCGGCTGTTGGTGATGGCTGGCATGATAATTTTGATTTTGAACAATCAGCTAGAGATGAAAAAAAGATTTTAAAACAAATAGATGATAATAAAAAAATATTAAATAATTTAGTGGTTGTAAAAGAAGAAACTAATGATGAAGATATCGTAAAAATAAATGATATAGTATTGTTAAAATTAGAATATGAAGATAATAGTAGTGAAGAATTATTATTTAAGTTAGTTGGAACTTTTTATACAAACAATACTAACAAAGAATATCAAGAAATAACTTTAAATTCACCAATAGGAAAAGCCATCTATCATAAAAAATTTTTTTCTATGACAGAATATATTGTAAATGATAAAAAAATAAAAGTTTATATAGAACGTTATAAATGATTTAAATTATCATTGGAAAAAAACTGGTTTGTTATTAGGAATAATTTTTTCTTTTTGGGGGATATTTTGTTTAATTGGTTGTTTTTGATTTTTATTCATAAATTCTTTAGCAACTTTAAAGGCATCTTGGGCATTTTTTATCATTGGTTTGGCTTTCATATATAAGGGTATTACTTGATTGGCAAAATTTAGGGTTCTATTTATTCGCCCAATCATTGTTGGTAAAGAAAAGGCTCGTCCTGGATACATAAGATCACTTCCTAATATATTTTATGCTTATATTAAATATTGAATTAATGAAAATTCTTTGTTAAGATATTGTTGAGGTAAGAAAATGACAAATATAGTAGTCTTAATTATAGGTTTTTTACTAGGAATTGGTTATGATATTTTTGGTTTTAATTTGCCTTTAGTTAAAGAAAAAAGAAAGTATCGTTTTAGATTTTTATCAATTATTATTGGCTTATTAAATGGTATACTATTTTTATTTTTTTATAATTTAAATGGTTTTAGTTATGATTTTATAGTTAGTATTGTTTTGACTTCGTTGTTAATTTTAATTTTTATTAGTGATATTAGTTATATGATAATTTTAGATTCTCCATTAATTATAAGTTTGATTATTATATTTATTTGTAAGTGGTGTTTTATTGGCTTTAAGGCTAGTTTAATGGGAATAATTGACGGTTTGATATTATTTTTATTTATGATGTTAATTGGTTATTTAGGTCAAAAGTTATTTAAAAAGGAAAGTCTTGGTGGAGGAGATATTAAATTAGCTTTTGTGATTGGTTATACGTTAGGTTTGCCATTAGGTTTTACTTCTTTGGCTTTATCAACTTTTTTGGCTTTACCTTATGCTGTGTATAGTATGTTTTCTAATAAAAATCATGAAGTTGCTTTTGGTCCTTTTTTAGTTTCAGCGTTGTGGTTAGTTTTTATTTTTAGTGAAAAATTTAGTAATTTATTAAGTTTCCTTTTTAGGTTTTAGTTTTTTTAATTTAATAGTAAAAATTGTTAAAATTAAGATAATAAAGATTATTAAAATTATTGGTAAATAATAGTATATTTGAAGGGCTAGACTATAGTGAATACCAAAGAATATTGAAATAGTAAAAATACTAATTAGGATTAAGCTAAACCATAGTTTAATTCCTTTTTTTGGTAATTTTTCTTTAACTGTGTTAATACTAATACTTAAAACCATAAATAAATCAAATAAAGTAGCAATGGCAAAGATGTTTTCTACTTTTTCAATAAAGTTTAAGATTTTAATAACTTTTAAAACCATATATTCAGGGTAACGATAGATTTTAATTAAATCTGGTCCCATAATACCAATGATTAAGGTTCCCATAATGATTATAGTAAGGTTTGCTAAAAAATAGTATTTTGGTAAGTTATTATCTGTATCAGGTATTAAAATCATAAAAATTAAAGGGGCTGTGCTATATGCTACATAATAAATGGCAGCTTGAAAAATATGAAAGATATCAGTTGTTAATACTGGTAAGTAATGTTCAGTTTTAATGTAGCCTGTTAAAGTTATTAAAGCAATAATTACCATAAATAATGATATTGTCATTAAAATACTACCGACTCTTCCAATTGTGGTAAAACTTTTTTGACAGATTCTAAAGACTAAAATTAAAGCTGGTAAGAGAATAAACCAATGAGGAGATTGGACTAAAAAGAAATTAGAGGCTAGTGTTTGGAAAATAAATAAAATTTCACTAGCAATAAAAATACTAAATAAACAAATTAATATTTTTAATAAATAATGTCCCGGTTCTTTTAAAAAATTAAGAGATTGATATTGTTTTTTTATTTTGGCAATATAAGTGACAACTAGTAATGATAATAAATTACCAATAATAAAACTTATCCAAGAATCTTTACCAGCAATGTTAAATAAAAATGAGAAACCAAAGCCAATAAAGAAAACTCTTGTTAAAAAATAAACATAAGAAAATGTTGTTCGTTTAATCATTAGTCATCACCTCAAAGATAACACCATTTTTATCTAATAAAATTGTAGTATTGCTTTTAACTTCAAGATTATACCATTTGGGTAAGGGTTGTTTGGTTTTAATGTAATATTTTTTTTGAATAGCTAAGACATCACTTTTTAAATTTTTAAAATAATTGACTGTGGTGGTAATTTTTTCATTTAAGATAGTTGCAAAATGATTTTCAATGTCATTATAAATATTGGGGTCTTTGAAATTGTAACCACATTCATCATCCATGATATTAGCTTTATATTTAGCATTTATGGTAATATTGTCTTTAGTTACTTCTATTTTAGTCGCGTCATTGTCATATAAACTAACGGTTAGATTTTTATCTTGATTATTATAACAGGGAATACTTAAATAATAGTTATTACTTTCATTATTTAATAAGTTTAGAGTAGCTGATTCTTGTTGGTCTAATATTTTGACCATTTGATATTTTTGAAAAATTGCTAAGCCAACTATTTTAACTTTATTTTCTGAACTTAGAGTAACTGCATTTAAGTAAGCATCTTTATGATTGTTAAATAAGTAACCTAAAAATTTTTCAAAATTTATATTAGTAGAAATACTTTCTTTATAGTTATTGTATTCAATTAAACCTTCAATTGCGGTAGAAACAACAGGAGATTCTTCATTTGCTTTTGAAAGAATTTCTTTGGCATCTACATCTTTAGATATAACTGGATAAAAAACATTTCGAGTATTTGGGTCACGAATTAAATAATCAACAATATTTTCTAAATGATTTTTAGCAATTTCTTCACTGAAAATTACCGTTTTTAGATGAGCAAGATAAGCATCTTTATCTAAGCTTTGTAAAGCATTTTGATAAGCTATGGGAAAAGATGAAGCTTGACCTTCAATTAAGTAACTTTGACTTTTTCCACTGCCATTTTGGTCAGAGTTACTTTTTTGACTATTTAGAACTTCAAAATTTACAAGATATTCATCGTTTTGATAATCAACACTTAGCCCGACAATGATTGCTCGGTCATTTAATTCTTGGTAATCATAACAACCCGTTAAACATAAAGAAAGTAAAATTAAATATATTATTTTTCGCATAGTGTTCTCCTTTGTTTAGTTTGATTTTTTTTAGTTAACATTGGGCTTCGTTTGTTATCTTTATTAATTTTAGTTTTTAATAAGTATTTGTGTAAGTAGTTTTTTTCATAAGGGGCAAGAGGAAAGAAGTAAGGCTTTTTTAAAGATGTTATTTCGGTGATATAGATTAAAAAATAAATGAAAGAAATAACAATGCCATAAAGGCCAAATAAAGTAGCCATAACTAAGAATAAGAAACGCCATTGTCTTGTTGCGCTGGTTATTTCTTGGTCAGTAAAAATTAAACTGGTAATGAAAGTAAAAGAAATGATAATAATCATAATTGGCGAGACAATTCCAGCTGATACAGCAGCTTCACCAATAATTAAGGCACCTAAAATGGAAATGGCACTTCCATAAGAATTAGGAAATCGATAGTCACTTTCTCGTAGTATTTCACATAATACTAACATAATTATAGCTTCAACAATTGTAGGAAAAGGAACTTCACTACGTTGCATGGCAAAATTTACTAATAAGGATGTTGGAATGGTTTCGGGATTAAAATTTAAAAGAGCAATATAAATAGCGGGAACCATGATGGTAAAGAAAAAACAAGCCATTCGCAAAATTTTTAAAAAGTTAATATTTTGAGGAATACTATAATTGTCAGAAGTTGGATTGATAAAATCACTAAAAAAAGCTGGTAAGATTAAAGCAAATGGTGAAGTATCAACTAAAATAACGATTTTGCCTTCTAAAAGAGCCGTAGCTACTAAATCTGGACGTTCAGTTTTATATACAGTTGGAAAGTTGGAGTTACTTTCTAAATGAAAGTATTGAGCAATTGTTCCAGAGTCAGTAATTCCATCAATATCAATATTATTTAGGGTTTTTAAAACTTCATTAACGTTATCTTTTTCAGCAATGTCATCAAAATAAAGAATATTTAACATGGTACTTGTTTTACGACCAATGGTTTTATTAATTGATTTTAAGGTATGACTTTTTATTCTTCTTTTAACTAGACCTAAGTTAATTTGAATGTTTTCTGTAAAAGCATCTTTGGGACCATTTATAGCTGGTTCAGTGGTTGGTTCTGCTACACTACGGTTAATATCAGCTTTAGTTTCAGAAGCTAATATTTTTTGATTGTCAACAATGATAGTAAAACCATTAGTTAAATAAAATTCTATTTGGTCAAGTTCTTTAATTACGATGGTATGGGGAGAGGGGATTAAACTTTTAATATCAGTTATACGGCGTTTTTTTAAACCTGTTAGTAATGATAAATTTTTTAAAATATAATCATTTACTTTATCAGAACCAGTAACACTTTCTAAATAAATAACATAAATGGTTTTTAGAGGAGTAATTTTTATTTCTTTAATAATTAAATCAACATTTTCATTAAATTCATTTTGAATTCTTTTGACAATTTTATTTTTCATAAAGTAATTCACCAGTTATAGTATGAAACAAGAAAGTAATTTTAAACTGAAAATTGGAAAAAATATATAAAATATCTAGACTTAAAAGCAATGTTTTGATATATTTTAAATATGTTTAGGCATTAGAAAGAATTGTTATGAAATTAAAGATTAGTGATATTGATGATTTAGGAAGAGGCTTAGCCAAAGATGATGGAAAAATTTGGTTTATTAATAAGGCTTTATTAGATGAAGAAGTAGATGTTAAAGTTATTCTTGATAAAAAAAAGTATGGTCTAGGTAAAATTCACAAAATATTAAAAGCTAGCAAAGAAAGAAAATGTTCTTTTTGTCCATATTCTTTTTTTTGTGATGGGTGTGCCTTTGATATTACTTCTTATGAAAATAGTATAAAATTAAAAGAAGACGCCATTAATAAAATGTTTAAGTATGAAAATATTATTATACCTGAATTTAAAATTGTTAAAAATCCAAAAACTTTAGGTTATCGAAATAAAATAAGTTTAAAAGTTTTAGATGGTCAGGTTGGTTATTATGAAGAAGCTACTCATAATTTTATAGCAATTAAGCATTGTGCATTAGTTCTTGAGGCAATTAATAAGGTTATTGAAGATTTTAATTTATATTATTTTAAAAAAGGAAATTTGCAAATTCGTTCGAATGATAATAATGAAATATTATTAATAATTAGTACAAAAGAACCAGTAAATATTTCCGATGACTTATATCAAAAACATAAAATAGTAGGGGTAATTATTAATGATGAAGTAGTATATAATGATTCATTTTTTTATGAAAGAAGAAATGGATTGTTATATAAAGTTAGTTATGATGCTTTCTTTCAAGTAAATGCTTGGATAAGTGAAAAAATAAGTCAAGATATTATGAATTTTATTACTAGTGATGATATTATTTTAGATTTATATTGTGGGGTAGGTTATTTTAGTTTAAAAATGGCTTTAAAAGCTAAAGAAGTAATTGGAATTGAAGTTTTAAAAAATGCAGTTTTAGATGCTTTAAAAAATAAAGAATTAAATCATTTAAATAATGTAAATTTCTTACTTGGTAAAGTAGAAGATAAGATAGATAAGATTGCTAAAAAGTTTACTAAAGTTTTGGTTGATCCGCCTCGAAGTGGTTTAGATAAAAAAACAATTAATTTTTTATTAGCCCAAGAAATACCAACGATTATTTATATTTCTTGTAATCCTAAAACTTTAAAACGTGATATTAAGGTTTTAATAGAAAAATATAAAATTCTTGATTTAAAAGGTTATGATATGTTTTCTTATACCAAACATGTTGAATGTGTATGTATTCTAAATTTAAGATATTTATAACGAACTAAGATTGTGTTATGATTTAGAAGGGAATGAGTGATGATATGAATAAAAAAATAATGATATTTATTTTGAGTTTGTTTGGAGCTTTAACTTTGTTGGCAACTATTTTCTTTTTTAGTAATAAAAATGAGGATGTCGTTAAAAATGAAGAACCAAAAGTAGTAGAACCTCAAAATAGGGATAGTTATGTAAAGATTTCTGATACTGATTTAAGTTCTTCTAAAGCAGATGTTCATATTTTAATTAAGTATTCGTTAGGATTATATGCTAAAGCAACTGATAATTTAGAAATAGAAGGTGATTTGTTAGTAAATTTTGGGACAATAGATAAGTTAACAGATTCTGATAATGTGCCAATTAATGATTTGGAAACTAATAGTAAAGAGTTTTATAAAGCTATAATTGTTAGATATTCATATGATGAATTAATCGTGCAAAAAGATGATTTGGTATATCGGTTTTATCGAATAGGTGATTAAAGGTGCAAAAAGAGTTATTAGTTCCAGTTGGTAATTTTGCTTGTTTACCTTATGCAGTTTTTAATGGTTGTGATGCAATTTATTTGGCTGGTAAAAAATATGGAGCAAGAGCCTATGCTGATAATTTTACAGATGAAGAATTAAAAAAGGCAGTTAGTTTTTGTCATTTGTATGGTGTGAAGGTTTATGTAGCAATTAATGTTATGCTTTTTGAACGTGAATTAAATGCGGTTTTAGAGTATCTTCATTTTCTTGTAAGTATTAATGTTGATGCTTTAATTGTTAGTGATTTAGGCCTAATAGCTACAATTCATGAGTTATATCCTAATTTAGAGATTCATGCTTCAACGCAAGCTCATACTTTTAATGTTTCGCAAATAAAATTTTTAAAGGAACTTGGGGTTAAAAGAGTTGTCGTTGATCGTGAGCTTTCATTAAAAGAAATTAAAAAGTTGGAAAATATTATTGATATTGAAGTTTTTATTCATGGGGCGTTGTGTGTTAGTTATTCTGGTAATTGCCTAATGAGTTATATGTTAAAACAAAGAAGTGGTAATCGAGGATGCTGTGCTCAAGTATGCCGGTTAAAGTATTCATTAGAACATAAAAGAAAAATTGTACCTTTAAAAGATAAGTATTTATTATCTACTAAAGAACTTAATACTTCAGCACATTTAGATGAATTACTTGCAAGTAAAATAGTTAGTTTTAAGGTTGAAGGAAGAATGAAAAGTCCTAGTTATGTAGGATTTATAACTAAATATTATCGAACTTTAATTACTAATTATGAAAAAACTGGGAAAGTTCAGATTAAAAAAGAAGATATAGAAAAATTAAAAGTTATTTTTAATCGAGAATTTACGGATGGATATTTATTTGAAAGTAAAAATATTTATAATATGAAAACTCCTAATCATCAAGGAACTTTTCTTGGTCAAGTTATTAGTATTTCAAAAGATAAAATTAAAATTAAATTAAAAAAATCACTAAGTCAGGGAGATGGGATTAGATTTATTAGTGAAGATGTTGGAATGATGGTTAACTATTTATATGATAAAAATGGAAAGTTAATTAACATGGGTCGGGCTAATGATATAGTATATGTATTAAATAAAGTTAATCTTACTAAAACTGGTGAGGTTAGAAAAACTATTGATTATCAGTTAGAAACTGAACTTAGTAAAGTTGCTAAAAAGAAAATTTTAGTTAATGTCGATTTAAATATATCTTTAGGAAAATTTGCTATTTTAGTTGATGATGGAAACAATAAAATTAAATTAGTTGATGATTTTGTTTTTATGGCAACAAAAAAAGCTACAACTAAAGAAGAAATTATAAAACAGATTAAAAAAACGGGAAATACGCCTTTTGAAATTGATAAGATTAGTATTTGTATAGAACCTAATTTGTTTATACCGCTTAGTAAGATAAACGATATAAGAAGAAGAGTTTTGGAAATGTTAGAAAGGCAAAGAAGAAAATGATTAGTGTTTTAATAAGGAATGAAAAGCAATATAATATTATTAAGAATTATGAGTTAGATTGTATTTATACTGATAATTTAATTTTAGCTTTGAAGTACGATTTATATTATGAAACACCAAGAGTTTATACGAAATTAGATAATTTACCGAATAAATTATTAATTAATGATACGGGTTTATTAAAAATTCATCATAAAGAAATTGTGACGAATTATTCTTTTAATGTAGCTAATAGAAAAACTATTGAATTATTAATGAAGTATCAGGTTAAGAAAATTACTTTATCAGTTGAAATGACTTTAGATGAATTAGCGTTTTTAGATTGTCAAAAGTATCCTTTGGAAGTTATTTTGTATGGAAAAATTATGGTTATGTTGTTAAAAAGTCATCCGTTAATTAAAGATAATGATTATAAATTAGTTAATGGTAATCAAAAATTTGAGATGAGACTTGATGAAGATAAACATGTTAAAATATATCATTTTGAACCAATTAATCTAATTGATAAAGTTGTATCTTATCAAAAATTGGGTATTAAGTATTTTCGGGTTGATTTTCTAAATGAAAGTGAAGAAGAAATTAAAAATATTATGGATAGATTAGTGAAGAATAAGATTTAGCTTTACAATTCTTAATTTCATTTGCTATAATACATATAGTTTTGAGTGAGGAGGGAATTTAAGATGGCAAAAAATGAAAATAGACAATTTTTAGGATTAAAATGTTCTCGTTGTGGGAAACAAATTCGCCCGACAATAAAAAATAAAAAAAATACTCCAGATAAATTAGAAATTAAAAAGTATTGTCCAAATTGTAAAAGCGTTGTTGTTTTTAAAGAAACTAAATTAGGAAAATAATGAATAGGGGGATAAAGTATGAATATTAATATTAATGATATTAAAAATGGAATGACAATTATTATTGATGGTAATCTTTGTCAAATTATGGAATTTCAACATGTTAAACCTGGTAAAGGTAGTGCTTTTGTTAGAATTAAGTTAAAAAATTTAAGAACGGGAGCAGTTGTTGAAAATTCTTATAATACTAATATAAAGATTGAAAGAGCAAGAGTAGAACATAATCCAATGCAATTTTTGTATAGTGATGGAGCTAATTATGTCTTTATGAATACAGAAAGTTATGATCAAATAGAAGTACCAGAAAGTAAATTAGAAAATGAAAAGAGATTTTTAAAAGAAGGTTTGGAAATTCAATTAGATTATTATGAAGGGGAATTACTTGGGGTAACACTTCCTGAAAAAATTGAATTTGAAGTAATTGAAACAGAACCAGCTGTAAAAGGTAATACAGCTAATAATGCTATGAAAGATGCTAAAATAGAGACTGGTTATACTGTTAAAGTTCCATTATTTATTAATCAAGGTGAAAAAATTATTATTTCAACTAGTGATGGTAAGTATTCATCACGAGCTTAAAAAAATTAATTAAAAAAGATTATAAAGAATAAGATTTAATAGGTGATAATATGGCCTATCTTATTCTTTTTTTTAAGGGTTTTATTATTGGAATAGGAAAAATTATTCCGGGAGTATCAGGTTCTATTTTGGCAGTTGGATTGGGAGTTTATGAAAAGGCATTAGATTATTTGGTAAATTGGAAAGAAAAGAAGCAAGAAAGTTTGAAATTTTTAGTTCCTCTTGGTTTAGGGGTTGCTTTGGCAATTGTTGTATTTAGTAAAATTATTTTAGTTTTTTTAAATATTTATCCGTTGTTAACTTTGAGTCTTTTTTGGGGCTTACTTTTGGGAACTTCTTTTAAAGTGGTAAAAAAAATGCAATTAACTTTTAAAGATTATATAATTATTTTTAGTTTAGCAGGGCTTTTTTTATTCTTAACTAAAAATATTTCTTTACCAAATTTTGTGATTAAAATGAATATTGATTATTTATGGGTGATTATTTTGGGAGTTTTAGATGCTATTTCAATGATTATTCCCGGTTTAAGTGGAACAGCATTATATGTTATGTTAGGTAGTTATCCATTTGTTTTAAATTTACTTAGTAATCCTTTAGAAAATATTTGGGCTAGTTGTTGTTTTGCCTTTGGCTTTGTTTTGGCTTTTTTTCTTATAGCTAAATTGCTTAATTATTTATTTCAAAATTATTTTAAAGTATCATGGTTAGTTATTGCGGGTTTTATTATTTATTCGTTAGGTATGTTTTGGTTAAATATTCCTTTTGAGGAAAGTTTTTCAGCAATATTACTGACAATTGGTTTTATTTTATTGGGGTTTTTAGTAGTATTATGGGCTCCTTTAGAATAAAACTTGCATTTTAGCATATTTTGTATTATAATCTATTTGTGCTATCACAAATAGTACAAATTGAATTGGGGTGTTTTAAGTGATTACATTAGATGAACAAAGCAGAATACCAATATATGAGCAGATTATAAATGAAGTAAAAAGAAATGTCTTGGAAGGTTTTTTAAAACCAAAAGATCAAATTCCTAGTATAAGAGAATTAGCAACGACGTTAGGGATTAATCCTAATACAGTAAAAAAAAGTTATACAGCTTTAGAAAATCAAAAAATTATTCAAAGTAAAAGTACAAAAGGAACCTTTATTACTGCTAAGATTGATCAAATTTTGCACGAGACAGTAGAAACGTGTTATAATAAGATAGATGCTGAAATAGAAACGTTGGAAAATTTAGGAATTTCCAAAAATGATATTTTAGAAAGAATTAAAGTAGGTGATTAAAATGGTTATGTTATACTATATATGCTTTGCTATAACCTTTATATATGGAATGTATTTTGCAATAACAGGTTTATTTGGTTTTAAAAATTATCATAAAAGTATGTTTGGACGTCATAAGCCAAAACATAAATTTGGGATAGTTATTGCTTGTCGTAATGAGGAAAAAGTTATAACTGCCTTAATTAAAAGTTTACAAAAACAAAGATACCCAAGTCGTTTATTTGAAATATTTGTTGTGCCTAATAATTGTACAGATAATACAGAGATGGTTGCAAAAGAAGCAGGAGCAACAATTATTCATTGTAATGTGCCAGTTAAACAAAAAGGTGACGCTTTAGAAGATACATTTAAAAAATTAGTTAAAAGAGATGATTTAGATGCTTTTGTCGTTTTTGATGCTGACAATTTAGTTCATCCTGATTTTTTAGCTAGAATGAATGATGCTTTATGTGAAGGAGTAGAAGTTGCTCAATGTTTTAGGGACGCTAAAAACATGGGTGATAACTGGTTAACCGGTTCTTATACTTTATTCTATTTTATTCAAAATTTCTTTTTCAATCGAGCAAGAATGAATTATTCTGGTTCAGCGGCTATTAACGGAACAGGATTTATGGTTAAGAAAAATGTAGTAGCTAATGGTTTTCATACAAGAACTATTACAGAAGACTCTGAGTTTACTGGTCAATGTGCTTTAAGAGGAATTCAGGTTGCTTTTGTCGAAGAAGCTATTACTTATGATGAACATCCTCAAAGTTTCTGGGCAAGTTGGAAACAACGGAAACGTTGGACGAGTGGAACATATAGTTGTTTAAAAATTTATGGTTTAGAATTGTTAAAACAATTCTTTAAGACAGGACGTATTGCTTGCTTTGATATGTTTATAATGTATTTATCACCGATTATGGTTATTGTAGGCTTTTTACTATCAGTTGTATTAATGATATTTAGTATCTGTGGTATTGAGTTGTTTGATTTCTTCTCATATTTATATGCTTCAGGATTATTATTCTTTGTAGTATTTTATATTATAAATGTTGCAATGAATGTGTTTGTTGTTAAATATAATCGTAAAAGTCCTAAAAATATTTTATCAGGAATTATTTTCTTCTCATTATTCTTAGCAACATGGATACCTATTAATATTATTTGTTTATTTAAGAAAACAGATAATTGGGAACAAATTAAACATGATCGGGATGTTGATTTAGATAAGTTATTAGGATAAGCCATATATTGGCTTATTTTTTGTTGACAAATACCTGTAATAGTGGTAAAGTATTAGTCAATTCGAAGGGGGTTGTTTTGTTATGAAAACAATTAAAGCGAAAGTATTAGAATTATATAAGGAAATTAGTGATGAAGAAGCTAAACCTTTTGCTAACCGAAAATTTCGTAAAGAAATATTAGGGGGAAGTTTAGTTATTAATTACGTTCGGAAAACTAATAATCAAGTTGTTTTAAAAATTTATAAGACAGAGGGTAAAAGAGGCTCTGAAGTTATTATAAATGGTGATAGTTATTTTGTTAAAATGCTTCAAAATATTATGGTTATTTATAATGAATATGGTCGAGCTGTTTCAATTACTTATTCTGATGGTTATGAATGGATTGGAGAAAGTTTTGTAAGCGAACAAGCAATTATTGAAGAAGACCATCTTAGAAAAGAATATAATGATTTTGTTTTAGCATACAAAAAATCTCGTGATATAAAGGCTTTATATAGTAAGTGTATTGATGTTATAAAATTATTAGATAATACAACTTGTATATGTGATACATATGATATGATAAGTAATTTAGTTAAAGCAAGAAATTATTTATATCATTGTCTACATGATAATATGGATGATTATTTTTCCCAAAAGTTAAACGTGGTAAAAAATTTAAATGAGTCATTAAATCATTATAATAATCAAGAAAGTGAAGTTGCTGATGCTTTAGATAAATTAACTGATTATCAAAAATTAGTTAAAAAATTTGAAGATAAATATGGAGATAAATTAGCTTATGATGATCCAATTTTAAAAGCCATTAGAGAAATGAATATACATATTGATAAAATTGGAAAAATGACAAGAATTAGTCAAAATGATTGGGATTTATTAGAATATTATCATGATGAAATTGAAAGATTAATTAATGAACGAAAAGATATTTCAACTGATTTAGTGCCTCCAAATAAAAATTTTGAAGTTAATGTTGAAATGGTTGATTTAAATGCTGATAAGAGTTTAGATAAAAATAATAATCAAAAAAGTAATAAATTATTTAAGAAATTAACTGTTAGAGAAAAATCTGATTATTTAACTTTTAAATCATTCCAAGATTATGTATCATTAAATGGTCTAGCAAGTGCATCAGTTAATAAGACTAAAAAGCATTTAGAGAAATTTAATAAAAGTCAAAAAGCTTATGAAAAGTTAATTGCAGTTGATAAGGATAATGAAATTAGTGAGATAAGCTATAATGTATATGACGCGATTAAAGATGCAAAAGAATCATTAGAAAAGACAGAAATTAGAACTGAAAAAAATAGTAAAGAATCTTTTCATGATGTTTTAAGAAATAATTATGATCAAAGCGTTTATTTAAAAAGACAAAAAGAATTAAAAAAATCAGCTAGTAGTGTTGCAAAAGTAAGAGATATTATAAATGAAATATCTGATAGAAACTTTGAAAAAATGAAAAAAAATTATTTAAAAGTTAAAAAAAGAATAATAGCTTTAGGGGCAGGAATTTTTGCAGGAGTTTTAGCTATGACTTCAGCTGGAGTTGGAGCTTATAAAACTTATCAAAATAATTTAAAACAAAATTCATTGATTTATGAAAATGATGATATGGCAGTTTATGGTGATGAAGATAATCTTATTGTGGGAGTATCAGATGTATATAGAGGTCCTGAAGCTTACTTAGAAGGTATAGGGGCAAGACAACATAAAGAATCAGTTAAATATGAAGATTTATTAGTAGGAATCGGTGCTGATATTAAATTACCAGTTGAAACAGAGGCTGAAACTGAAAATATTGTTGAAACAGAAGCTGAAACTGAAAATATTGTTGAGACAGAGGTTGAAACTGAAAATATTGTTGAGACAGAAACTGAAACCGAAAGTATTGTTGAAACAGAAACTGAAACTGAAAATATTATTGAAACAGAAACTGAAACCGAAAGTATTGTTGAGACAGAAGTTGAAACTGAAAATGTTGTTGAAACAGAAGCTGAAACCGAAAATGTAGTTGAGAGTGAAGCTGAAAGTATAAAAGGTATTGTAGTTGATGAACTAAATGAAACAGTAGATACTAATGAAAATTTAAAGGCTATAGAGGATGAAAAGAATTTATTAGAAACTTATAAGAGTGAATTACAAAATATTGAAAATATGTTACCTCAAAGTGATGTTAATATTTATAATGTTAGAAGTATTGGCGATGTTGTTAATGTATCAGCAGATGCTAATTTACAAAATGATGAATATTCTTTGATTTTAAATAGTGAAGGTCATCATTCAATTTATGAAGATAATTTACCAAGAGTTATAGGCTCAGTTATTATGAGTAATGGTGTTAGTGGTATTACTGCTAAAAATATGGCTGATGTTCAAACGTTATTAGAGCAAGGTTATTATGTAGCTGGTTATGGTTTATTAAATCCATATTCTAAAGACTCTAGTAATTTAGAAGGCTTTTATGAAGCTGATGATGTTGTTGGTTTAGTGAGAAAATAGAATTTATATTCTATTTTTTTGTTTCAATAAAAAAGAAACCGGTTAAGGTTTCAATAAAGAATAAGGAATGGAGTTCATTTTAATCTAATTTTTTGACGGATAATGTGGCATATTTTATGGAGCCATTTAGGTTATTGGCTTCGATGCCTAAATTTAAGACATCTTGATTGTTTAAGGTTGTTATAGTGCTATTAGTTATTGTGGTATCAGTTGCTGGTTCTGTAGTGATACTTTGGATAGTTCCTGGTAATGGAGTATTGTTTTGAGTAACTAAAAGAGTTATTTCACCACCTTCGGTGATATTAGCAACTGCTTCATATTTTATTTCATATGTTCCTGGGGTTTCTATAGTTAAGGTATTACTAGTGTTAGTATTAGTAACATTTAATAAAGTCATTGGGGTGTTAACATCAATATTTGTAGGGGTATCTTCGGTAAGATTAGTTAAAACTTGAGGATTAGAGGTATATAGTCCTCCAAAAGCATTTAAACCATTTGCTGGTCCGGTTGGGCCTTGAGGGATTTCTAAGTCTAATTGATATGTTCCTTCACCAGTATTAGTAAATGTTGCCATAGCTTCTTCATTACTACCAACGGTGGTTGCTTGGGCTGTTAATGTTGGAATTGGTCCAGTTGGACCTTGAGGAATAGTAAAATCTAGAATAACGTTTTCTAAAGTTCCGGAATTAGTAACGGAAGCTGGAGTTCCCGGTAAGGCGGTTGTTGTCGTTCCTACAGTAATGGTGGCAGGTCCTTGAGGTCCAGTTGGTCCAGTTATTTGTCTTGTGCTACAACAGCAACCTTGAATTAGGGAATTTTGTTGGGCTTTTTTAACATAATTATAAGCCCTCTGATAATCGCTATTACAATTCATCTTTCTTCTCCTTTCATAGATATTGTATCCATTTTAAGTTTTTTTGCTTGGATTTTTGTCACATTTTTTTGAAAATAGCATATTTTATGCTAAAATTTATAAAAGATTATTAATAATATTATTGATATTATTGCTTGGATGAATCGGGCTTTGATAAATGGTTTTATTTTGAAATCATTTAAGATACTTTTAATTTGTAAGATGATGGATAAACCTCCAAAACTTATGAATAATATTGTATATAGTTTTTTTATTTCAATTGATAATAATGGATTATTTAGTTGATTTAAACCTTGACTTATTTCTAGAAGACCACTTATAAGGGGATTGGTGGAGGGATTAATAATTGTATTAATAATGAAGAAAAAAGTTACTGTTCCTAGTATGGTTAATAAAGTATTCATACTTTTTTGAATACTTGTTAAAAGAGTATTGATTAAAGTAGAAGTCCTTTTGGTTTGATTTATAACGGTATCGTTAAAAGTTTTTGGCCTTAAAATAATTCCTACTAAAATATTAGCTAGATAGGGTATTATAAAAAGTTTAATGGTAATAAGGGAATTGTTAAATATTTGATTTAACATATTTAAGTAAAATAGGGGACTGGTAAAGAAAGAAAAACTAAAAATATAATTTGCTTCTTCAATAGTGATTTTTTGGTCGAGGACTAAATTTTTTATAATATAAGCATTAGTTGGAGTTCCTGAAAAAAGAGAAGTGAAAAAAATAAAGGCTCCGTAAGGGTTAGTATGAAAAATTTTGGAGAAAATGTTTCCAAAAAGTTTAGTAAGTAATTCAGGTAATTCTAAATAAATTAATAAATCGGTGATTATAAACATTGGAAAAAGTGAAGGAAAAATTTTATTAATAAAGAGATTACAGGCTTTTAAGATGCTGGTATTAATTTCATTTGGCATGATAAAAAGTATTAATGTAAAAAACAAAATAATTAGTAAATAAATAATATTTTTTTGCATAGTAGTTTCCTTTTTTTGATATAATGATGTAGGAGGCATAATATGTTTAATAAAGCTTATGAAGAAATTAAAAGTTTTATCAAAGAAAATTATAAATTTTTAATATTTTGGATTTTATTATTGGCTTTTTTTTATATTGAATTACCATATAAGGTATATCGACCAGGAGGAATGGTTGTATTAAATAACCGAATAGAAGTTGAAAATGGGTATGAAACAGAGGGAAGTCTTGGGATGGCTTATGTTTCTGTTGTTAAAGGTAATTTACCTTTTTTGCTAGCATCTTATATTTTTCCTAATTGGGATATTGTTTCTAATAAAGAAGTTGTTAATGAAAATGAGACTTGGGAAGAAACAATTAAGAGTGATAAAATTGCAATGAAACAGTCAATTGATAATGCTATTATCAGTGCTTATCATTTAGCTAATAAGGAAATTAATATTACTAAAGAAGAAGGTCATGTAACTTATATTGATGATGAAGCTGATACGGATATTAAGTTATTTGATATTTTGGTAAGTGTTGAGGGGCAAAATATTTCTAAATTAGAAGAGTTAAGAGAAATAATTAAAACTCATCAAGTTGGAGATATTGTTAAAATGAAAGTTAATCGGGATGGAAAAGAAATTGAGGCATATGCTAAAGTTTATGATACGGAGCTTGGTCCTAAAATAGGTTTAGCAATAACAACTACTTATGAATATGATGAAGTGCCTAAGGTGGAAATTAAAACTAAGGAAAATGAATCAGGTCCTTCGGGAGGTTTGATGATGAGTTTAGCAATTTATAATAATTTAGTGCCAGAAGATATTTCTCATAATAAAAAAATCATTGGTACAGGAACAATTGATAATGAAGGAAATGTTGGTGAAATTGGTGGGGTTAAATATAAATTAATTGGGGCTGTTAAAAACCATTGTGATGTATTTTTATGTCCTATGGGTAACTTAGAGGAAGCTTTGAAAGTTAAAGAAGAACAACATTTAGATATTGAAGTTATTGGAGTCAGTAGTTTGGAAGAAGCAATAAATCAATTAAAAAATGTATAAAATTAGGAATCTTTTCACAACAATAATGTGAAAGGATTTTTATTTATGGCAAGATATAAAGTAGAAATTACAGGAGTTGATACTAATAAATTAAAAGTATTATCAGCAAAAGAACAGTTAGAATTATTTAATAAATATAAAAAAAATAATGATCAAGAAGCTAAACAAAAATTAATTGAAGGGAATTTAAAGTTAGTTTTAAGTGTTTTAAAAAAATTTAATTATCAAAATGTTAATTTAGATGATTTATTTCAAATTGGGGTTATTGGTTTAATAAAAGCTATTGAGAATTTTGATTTGTCATATAATTTGAAATTAAGTACTTATGCGATTCCTTTGATTAGTGGAGAAGTAAAAAGATATTTAAGAGATAATCAATCTTCTCTTAGAGTTAGTAGAACAATTAGGGATTTATCCTATCTTATTTTGAAATATAAAGAAGAATATCTTCAAAAAAAGGGATATGAACCAACGACAAAAGAAATAGCTGAAAATTTAAATTTAAGTGAATTTCAGATTAGTCAAGCCCTAGATTCTTTAAAAGAACCAGTTAGTATTTTTGAACCAATGTATAATGATGGGGGAGATACTATTTATGTATTAGATCAAATTGCTGATAAAAAAGAAAATGCTAATGATAAAGATTTATATTTATCTTTGAAAAAAGCTTTATTAAAATTAAAAAAACGGGAGCAAGAAATTCTTTTATCCCGTTATATTGTTGGTAAGACTCAAGTAGAATTAGCAAAAGTTTATAATATTAGTCAAGCTCAAGTATCAAGAATTGAAAAATCAGCAATTAATAATATGAGACGGTTGTTAAAATAAAAAAACTGCAGATGCAGTTTTTAGTCTAAGGCACTTGAAGAACCACAATTATCTTTAATATTAACGGTTCCTTTGGCTGAAGTTTGTTCGCCATTATAAGTTATTGAATAGGTAACAGATACGCTTTGTTCTTTAGAAGTGTCAATGTCGTTAAATACTATAGTAGAACTATTTGTAACGTTTTGACCATTGTAAGTTACGGTAACAGCTTCTTTAGGATTAATAACAGAACCTTTTTTGACACATATTGTTCGAGCTGTAGCTACTAAACCATCATTAGTAGGTTCTTCGCTTCCGGAAACAGAAACTGAAGCTTTAGCTGATATACCTTTACTTTGATTGCCTTTATAAGAACTATAAGAACTTTTTACAACAAATTCGTAATTACCACTTTTACTTGGTTCATATGTATACGTTGTTTTATCAGTCCAGCCTAAATCTTTTAAGCTGCCACCTTCTTCTTTGACATATACTTGATATCCTAAAGTTCCTAAATTATTATTACTATTATATAAACTCATATAACGATTATAGAAGTTTTTGAAACTATTTGGATAATTTTTAGCAAAGCTTTTAAAATATTCATTAAATTCTTTAGAAATATTATCAGAAGGAGCACTTATACCATTCCAACTAATGGTAATTTCTTCATTATGAACACTGGTTCTTAAATCAGAAGGGTCATTTAAAGTATTATATTTTGTTGAAACTTCACTTGGTTCAGTACCAGATTTAAAGGTTGCAGATATTTTCATATTAGCTGGAGTATTTGCACTGGCAAGTTTAGGTGGTAGGGTTTGAGATTCAATTGTAACAGTAGTAAGACCACTTGGTTTTGGAAAAGGATCGCCAGTGGTAAAAATATTGTTTGATAAGTAGGCACCTAATTGATTTCTTGGAACACTACTCATACCCATTGTGAAGTAATGACTACTATCCATATCTACTTGATCGTAACCAAGCCACGTGGAAATAGAATAATCAGGATTATAGGAATTTATCCATTGATCTGGAGTGGCATCTGATGGAATACCTTTACGAGCAGCGTCTTCTTCAGATATATTTGAAGTACCAGTTTTAGAACCGATTCTGTTTCGTAAATTGTAATTAATATTTCCGCCAACTCCTGTTGAGGTTGCATAAACTAAGATATCGTTAATTAGATAAGCTGTTTCTTCTGACATAACCCGTTTCTTTTCGTATTTCCAATTAATGACTTCTTCTGTTTGTAAATTTTTAACTTCTGTAAATGAATATGGTTCAATGTAATAACCACCTCGACCAAATGTAGCATAGGCAGCAGAAGCTTGAAGAGGAGACCAACCATATGGAAGACCACCAACAGAGTAAGCTTCATTTAAACTGTCGCCATAATCAATACCTAAATTATGAACAAATTCAGCAATTTTTTCAGGTTCAACCATGTGGAATGCTTCTAGTGCTGGAATATTTCTTGAAGCAGCTAGGGCTTGTTTTACAGTTGTCGCACCGGTATAACCGAAATCCCAGTTATTCATGGTAGTACCATTATTATAGGTATATGGATAATCAAGCATTAATTGTTGAGGTGAAACATTATTGTATTCAATTAAAGGTCCGTAATCAAAGATTGGCTTAGCAGTAGAACCTGGTTGTCTAGGAGTAGTTGAACGATCGGTTCCTTTAGCAACGTAATATCTTCCTGGACCAAGAGCTGTTATTGAACCATCTTTTGTTGAAGTAATAGCAACACCAACTTGAACTTTATCGTCTTTAAATTGCCAAGCGGCTCCATTTTGTAAATTATTAACAATATCTTGTTTTTTTAAGTCAAAAGTTGTTTTAACAGAGTAGCCACCTTCATCAATATTAATATTTAATTTTTCTTTAATATCATTTATAACAAAGTCAATTAAATTTTGATAAGGACTTTTAGCGTTTTGTTTATCAATGTCACTGCGTAGTAAAGATTCTACTGGAATACTTTCGGCATCTTCTTTTTCTTGTTCAGTAATGTAACCATGTCTTACCATTAAGCTTAAAACAGTACTTCTTCTTTCGGTAGCATTTTCTGGATAGATATACGGATTAAATAATGTTGGGTTATTGTACATTCCTACGATAATTGCAGCTTCTCCTAAAGTTATATCAGAAACACTTTTACCAAAATAATATTGACAAGCTTGTTCAACGCCATTAATACTTTCATAGTTGATACCACCACTAGCAAGCCACATTGAATTAAAGTAAAATTCAATAATTTGTTGTTTAGTATAGGTTTTTTCAATTTTAAAGATTGACATATAAATATCAGTAAATTTTCTTATAATACCTTCAATACCTGTAGCTGTACTAGAAGTAAAGTTTTGTTTAACTAATTGCATGGTTATTGTAGATGCTCCACCAGCATCAGAGTTACCAGCTGCTTGACCAAGACTAGCTTTTAAGAAACGTCCTGCATCAAAACCATTATGTTGAAAAAATCTTGAATCTTCGGTAGCAACTAGGGCATCGACTAAAACTTGAGGAAAATCTTCATAATTTTTTAAAACACGGTTTTCAGTACCAAGTCTCGTTATTAAAGTTCCATTTACATCGTAAATAACACTTGATTCTTTATTGTATAATTTTTCAACTGTAAATTCTGGAGCAGTAAAAACAATATATAAACCAAAAGCTAATATTGTTGTTGCAACAGCAATGCCTAAGGCCATGATAATGATTAAAAAAGTATGGGTTGCTTGGCCTTTTTTCTTGGGCTTCTTTTTTCTTTTCGGTTCTTTTTTAATTTTTTCTTCTTTTTCTTTTGTCTTTTTTTCTTCTTCTAAAGCTTCTTTAATCTTTTTAGGATTTTTTAGTTTTAATTTTTTCTTTTCCATAAGCACTCTCCTTAAAATAAATTTTATCGACAGCATCTAAGTAATTTAGAGCTGGTCTAATTTGTTCTTTAATAACAGTGGCTGTTTTTTCTAAATATTCATAAGGAATACTTTTCCTCTTTTCGGTATCAATAAAAGTAATTAAGTCATCACCTTTTAATAAAAAAACGAAACTATTCATTTTAATTAATAAAAATACGATACCACCATGTTCTAAGACTTTTCTGATATGTCTAATTTGATGTTCATGAATATTTGCAAGAGGAAATGAAGTTTTCTTCATGGTTTCTTTAGCTTCAAATTCGATATAACAACCTCGATAAAGGCCATTATAGTCTAATGTTGATTGGCTAAGAAAATATCCTTCATCAATTCTTCTGCCATGTGATGTGTAACTAGCTTTACTAATTCCAATAGGAGTTGGTTTTTTATAAATTAATGCTCGATTAATTTCTAAATAGTAATCATTTGAATCGTTTATACAATCTTCTAAATCCATTCCTCGATTAGCATAGTTAATTATTTTAGGGTTGTTTTTTTGGATATGATTGGGATATTGCATGAAAACTCCTCCATTAACATTATACTATTTATGAAGGAAAGTTGTAAAAGAAAAAGTAACCTCATATGTCAATTGACAGTCTAAAAAATAAAGAAAGTTTTGTCGAATGGAAAGCAATATTACTAAAAGTTTATTAAAATAGGTTAAGAATAAAGAGGTGGAACAAATGGCATATGAGGTAATTTTTAATGATATGATTGATTCTTTGACGATGGCGGAGTTACAGCTTTATGAATATAATATAAATAATGAAAAAAGCCAAAGAAGAACTAATTGACAAAATAGGTCTTTTTTTGATATATTTTTAATGACGAGGATGTGATTTTTGTGATTAGCGAAAGAATTATTTTAAGTCCTGAAGATATTTATGAAAAAGAGTTTAAAATTGATGCTCGTGGTTATCGTCCTCAAGAAGTTGATAAATTATTAGATGATGTTATTAAAGATTATGGGGAATTTATCAAAATAATTCATGCTTATGAAAAAGAGTATCAAAGTTTGAATAAAGAAAATAAGGAATTAAAAGCTGAAATTCGTCATTTGAAAGATCAAATTGCCGAAGATAATGCTGGAACTAAACCAGTTAATAACGTTGATATTTTAAGACGTCTTAGTCAACTAGAAAAATATGTATATGGTAAAGAATAATAACTGGACAAATGCGGTATGAATTCATGCTGAGGAAAGTCCTTGCTCGCACAGCCTGAGATGGTTGTAGTGTTTGTGCATAGGGAAAAAATAACCTATGGTCGAGAAATCGAACGGCTTTGAAAGAACCTTAAATGGTTTTAGTAAATATAAAAGTGCCAAAGTGACGAAGAAAAGGGAAACCTTGGAAGTGGAACGTGGTAAACCCCGCAAGCGAGAAACCCAAATAATGGTAGGGGAGCTGTTACTAGGAATTAAACGAGGTAACGGACCAGTAATGGTAGATAAATATTTGTCGCGTTTTTAAACGTACAGAACAAGGCTTATAAGTTATTATTTTTTGATTTTGAAGGAGTGAGTTATTTGTTTTCAATTGGTAAAACATTTAAAGATGCCCGGGAGAAAAGTGGAGTTTCTATTGAAGAAGCATCTCATGACTTAAATATAAAAAGTGTGATATTAGAAAATATTGAGGCAGGAAGTATTGGAGGCTTTAAAGATATTTTTGAACTTAAAGATTGGATAAGTTCTTATGCTAAATATTTGGGTTTAAATGAAACTAAAATGATTGATGAATTTAATGAATATATGTTTGAATATACATCAAAGATTCCTCTAAAGGAAATAGAAAAAAAAGTCATGGAACAAAATAAAGAAAAACAAGAAGAAAAAGTAGTTTCACCTTATACTAATCCAACAATAAAAAGTTCTAAAAAAGGGTATATTTTAATTTATATTGGTTTAATAATTGCGGTAGTATTAATTATTTTTTGGAGTGCAAGTCAGGTTGCTTAGGAGGTATCATGAATTTAGCAAATCGTTTAACTATAAGTCGAATTGTAATGGCTTTTTTTATAATTGTTTTTCTTTTAATTCCTTGGAATGATTTTAATATTTCTTTTCCTACTTTTTTAGCAGGTGGGAAAGTTTTAGTTGATGTTAGATATATAATTGTAGGAATAATTTTTATTATTGCTTCGATTACTGATTATTTTGATGGTAGAATTGCGCGAGCTAATAATATGGTTACTGATTTTGGAGCTTGTTTAGATGCTATTGCTGATAAAGTATTAGTAAATGGTTTATTAATTATTTTGGCTTATCAGGGTTTTATTAGTGAAGTAATACCAGTAATTATTATTACAAGAGATATAATAGTTGATGCTTTAAAAACTTTAAGTGCAAGTCAAGGGGTTGTTGTTAAAGCTAATATTTGGGGAAAGGTAAAAACTATTTTTATGATGTTAGGTTTAACATTAGTATTATTTTATAATATGCCTTTTGAATTATGGAATATTAAGTTAGATTATATTTTAGTATATTTAGCAACTATTTTATCGGTAGTTTCAGCAATGGTGTATTATTTTGATATCATGAAAAAGAAAAAATAATTCTTTTTTTTTTGAAAAAATATTCATATTTTGTCGAAGTTGTTTACTTTAAAAAAGTTTAGAATATAATAGTTGGTGCTTTTAGAAAAAGAAATTTTAGAAATAATTTATTATTAAAACAAATGTTCGTAAAATTGTTGACAAATGATTAATTCTAAGATAAAATTATTTTGTTAGAAAGATGAGGAAGTTATGAAAGCAATAAAAGATACTAAAGATAAAGATAAAGCTTTGGAACAAGTTTTAGCTGATATTGAAAAACAATTTGGTAAAGGGGCAATTATGAAATTGGGCGGTAATGAGCATATGGAAATTGATGTTACCTCATCAGGTTCTTTAGCTCTTGATATAGCTTTAGGCGTTGGAGGTTATCCTAAAGGCCGAATTATTGAAATTTATGGTCCAGAATCTTCAGGAAAAACTACTTTTGCACTTCAAGCTATTGCTGAGGTTCAAAAAGAAGGCGGAAGAGCAGCTTTTATTGATGCTGAACATGCTTTAGATCCTGTGTATGCTAAGAATTTAGGAGTTAATATTAATGAATTATTATTAAGTCAACCTGATACGGGAGAACAAGCTTTGGAAATATGTGAAGCTCTAGTTCGGAGTGAAGCTGTAAATATTATTGTTATTGATTCAGTTGCCGCTTTAGTACCTCAAGCTGAAATAGATGGTGATATGGGTGATGCTCATGTTGGACTTCAAGCTAGATTAATGAGTCAAGCTTTAAGAAAGTTATCGGGAACAATTAATAAAACTAAGACAACAGCTATTTTTATTAATCAGTTAAGAGAAAAAGTGGGTATAATGTTTGGTAATCCTGAGACTACTCCTGGTGGAAGAGCCTTGAAGTTTTATTCAACAATTAGGTTAGATGTTAGAAGAGGCGAACAAATAAAAGGTGCTGATTCAGTTATTGGAAATAAGACTAATATTAAAGTTGTTAAAAATAAAGTCGCTCCACCATTTAAAAGTGCCTGTGTAGATATAATGTATGGTGAAGGGGTAAGTAGAGAAGGCGAGATTGTTGATATTGCTAGTGATTTAGATATTATTGATAAATCAGGAGCTTGGTATGCCTATAATGGAGAAAAAATTGGTCAAGGTAAAGAAAATGTTAAAAATTTACTTAAGGAAAATAAAGCTTTAAAAATTGAATTAGAAAATAAAATAAGAGAACATTATGGTTTTAAACTTATTAGTGTAGATAAAGAAGATGAAAAAGATTCTTAATAAATTAGGACTTGACATTCATAGAATTATAGTATAGAATTTTAGTTGTTATGAAAAAGGAAAGAAATGGATCCACATTCACCTGAGTGATTACTTACTAGGTTAAAGGCTTTTTTTGAAGATATTGAGGTTATATTTTCGTTATTAAAGTTAGGTGGATACATGGTATCTGCCTTTTATCATGTATGGAGGTGCATTTATATAGCAAGTAAAAAAGATGAATTACTAATTAATGATGCAATTAATGTTGAGGAATTAATGGTAATTGGCCCGAATGGTGAACAAATGGGTATCAAAAGCAGAGAAGATGCTTTAACGGTTGCTTCTTTTGCAGGATTAGATTTGGTTTTAATGAGTGGTACGGCAACTCCTGCGGTTGCTAAGATTATGGATTATAATAAATACCGTTATGAAAAACAAAAAAAGCAAAAAGAAGCGTTGAAAAAACAACGAGAAACTAATAAAGATTTAAAGGAATATCGATTAAGTCCTGATATTGATATTCACGACTTTGAAACAAGAGTTAAGAATGCGCGAGAATATTTAATTAAAGGACATAAAGTAAAAGGTTTTATTCGCTTTAAAGGAAGACAAATGGCTCATCCTGAAAGAGGTAGAGAAGTATTAAATCGTTTTGCTGAAAAATTAAATGATATTTCAAGTATTGAAACCCAAGTTAAACAAGACGGGAGAATCATGACAATTATTCTTGCACCTAATAAATAATTTTTAGAAAGAAGGATGTATTATGGCTAAAGGCCCAAAAATGAAAACACATAAGGCAAGTAGTAAAGTTTTCAAAAAGAAAAAAAATGGCGATTTAGTTTATAAAGTTAGTGGTGGAAATCATAAAACTAGCAAAGATAGTGCAAAACAAGTTCGTCAAAGAAGAAATAAAGGAACATTAAGTAAAGGAGAAGCTAGCAGAATTAAATCTGTTATCTAGAATAGGTGGTGAATTATGGCAAGAGTTAAAGGTGGAAGTGTTTCAAAAACACGCCGTAGAAAAGTTTTAAAACAAGCAAAAGGATATTTTGGTTCTAAACATCGTTTATATAAGACTGCTCAAGAACAAGTTTTCCATAGTGGAGCTTATGCATATCGTGATAGAAGACAAAAGAAGAGAGATTTTAGAAAATTATGGATTACAAGAATCAATGCAGCTTGTCGGGAAAATGATATTAGTTATTCAAAATTTATTAATGGTTTAAATATTGCTGGAGTAGCTATTAATCGTAAAATGTTAGCTGAAGTTGCTGTTGACAATAAAGAAGCATTTAGTGATTTAGTAGCTATTAGTAAAGATGCTTTAAAAAGTGGTCAAAAAGCTGTTAAACATGAACCATTAACTGGTAAAGTTGAAGTTAAAGCTTCTAAAGAAGAAAAGAAAGCTGAAACTAAGAAAGTAGAAGAAAAACCAGCTAAAAAGGAAGAAAAAGTAGATTATAGTAGTATGAATTTAGCTGATTTAAAAGCTATTGCTAAAGAAAAAGGCGTTAAAGGATATTCAACAATGAAAAAGGCTGAATTATTAGAGGCTTTAAAATAAATAGATGGAATGATTTAAAAGTCATTCTTTTTTACTTGCAAGCATCATAACATTTTAGTAAAATATTGATACAAGGAGGCAATATTATGTTACATGATATTTTAATGATAGTTATAGGCTTAATTGTTGGCTTAATTATTGGTTTTTTTGGAGCTAGAACATTTATGAAAAAATATTTAAAGAAAAATCCACCAATTAATGAAAAAATGATTGAAACAATGATGAGTAGTATGGGAAGAAAGCCTAGTCAAAAACAAGTAAGACAAGTTATGAATCAAATGAATCGCTTTATGTAGCGCTTTTTTTGACATTGATATAAAATAATCATTGACTTAGTCGTTCGTTTTGTGATATCCTTAAATGGAAGAATAAAGGTGATTAGTGTATGGAATTTTTAGAAAAGTTATATAGCAATGAGAATTTTGGGCTGTATCTTGTTATAACAATAGCAATTTTAGTCGTTTTGTTTTTCATTGTTTTATTTATGGGAAAAAGTGATGAGAAAAAGACTAAAGCTTTAAAAAATAAAAAAGAAGAAGTTACGGCTAGTGAAGATATTCCTTTACCAGTTCAGCCAGTTCAAAATTCTGCTACACCAATACCAATAAAACCAATTGGGGAGAATAATTCTTCAGGAGAAGCCATGGTAATAGGTAGTCCGGTTGTTTCAGAAGTAAGTATTCCTACTCCAGTTGAACCTATTTCAAATATTGAACCTGCTTTTAAAGAAGTGACTAATGAAGTGCCTGTTGAAGTTCCAGCAGAAGTTAATCAAGAAGTTACTCAAAATGTCGTATTAAATGAAGACGTAAATGATGTCAAAGAAGTAGAACCACCTGTTGAAGAAGAACCTAAGGAATTTGATTTTGATGCTTTAGCAGATGCGATAAATAAAGAATTAGAATCTATTAAGGAAGCTAAGTTAGAAGAGACATTAACGAAAGCAGAAAGACCAGTTATTGAAGAAAAACCTTTTGCATTTCCAAATTTTGAAACTGTGGAACCTGATAGAATGCCTCAAGAGGTTATAAAGCAAGAAAAAGAGGAAGAGATTAAACCAGTTTTAGAAGAAAAGCCAAAAATGCCTGATGTCTTTAGTTCAGTGTATGTAAATCGTAATTCTGAAGTTGCTGAACCTAAACCTGCTAAACCAGTACCATTTGAGTTACCTAAAATGGCTGATATGCCTAAAAAGGTAGAAAAAGATGTTCATTCATTTTTAGATGATATAGAAGAAGAAACTTATCAAATTGATAAGTAAAGAATTAGTAAAGTACTAGTTCTTTTTTTCATAAAAAATTTTGTTTATGATATAATACGAATATGGGAGGGATTCTAGTGAAATTGTTTAAAAATAATGATAAATTAAATATTGAAGAGGTTAATGAAGTAGTTAGTCTTTCTAAAAAAATATTACATTTATTTTACATAGCAATGGTTATTGCAATGGTTTTGATTGTAACGATTATTGCTAGAGAATGGGGAGTATGGAAGTTTTTATTAAGTTTGCTTAGTGTTTTAGCGCCTTTCTTTATTGGATTTATTATTGCTTGGCTTTTAAATCCTGTTGTTACTAAATTAGAAAATAAGAAAATACCTCGAGTGTTAGGAACGATTATTGTATATGCCATATTTTTATTAGCTGTAGTTCTTTTTGTGAGATTTTTAATTCCGACTATCTATACTCAAATTGAAGCTTTGATAAAAAATTTGCCAGAAATATTTGGGGAAATCGAAAATATTATTACTAATTTATTTAATCGTTTAAATGGTTTTGATAGTTTTGATTTTAATGCTACGAGAGATAGTATTTTATCAACGTTAACAAATACTGTTAATAATTTCTTTACATCATTACCTACATTATTAGTTAATATTGTTGGAACTTTGTTTTCAAGCTTGGTTACTATTACGTTTGGATTAGTTATTGGAGTTTACATTTTAATGGATTTTAATGCTATATATAGTCATTTATTAAAATTTGTTCCTAAGAAAAATCGGTTTGAAATTTCTCTTTTAATTACTAATATTTCAACGGAAGTTAGAAAGAGTGTTAATGGAACTTTCTTAGTTGCTTTAATGGTTTTTGTTTGTGATTCTTTTGGCTTTTGGATAATTGGTTTACAAGCTCCATTATTGTTTGGGTTATTATGTGGAATAACAGATTTAATTCCTTATATAGGGCCATATATTGGGGGAATTATCGCGGCAATTATAGGTTTTTCTCAAGGACCAATTGTGGGTGTTATGACAATTATTGTAGCTTTAGTAGTTCAATTATTAGAAAACAATATTTTACAACCAATTATTATGAGTAAGACTACAAAACTTCATCCGGTGACAATTATAGTTGGTTTGTTGATTTTTGAACATTTCTTTGGTATTATAGGAATGATTTTAGCAACTCCTTGTATTGCCCTTGCTAAAGTTGTATGGAAGTTTTTTAAAGAAAAGTATAATTTGTTTCATGAAAATAATATTTTAACTGATGAACTAGGAAAGTAAAAATTGGATTTGATAGAGAGTAAATTGGTGGTGGAAGTTTACATTGAAGATTTTTAACTGCTGCTTAGGGAGGTTAATCGGGTCTGCTCGTTAACAAAAAATAAGTAAAAATAAGGATGGTACCGTCTATTTGACTCCTTTGGGTAACATCTTTTTTGATTGGAGGAAAGTTTATGAGATTGTTTTTAATTGCGGGTAAAGCTGGTAGTGGTAAAAGTGAAGTTGCAAGTTTAATTAAAGAATATTATGAAAAGAAAGATGAAAAAACGGTTGTAACGGAATATAGTAAATATTTAAAATTATTGGCGAGAGAAATGCTTAATTGGGATGGAAATCCTCATAATAAACCACGGCAGTTTTTACAAGAAATTGGCTTATTTATTCGTGAAAATTTGAAACAAAGAGATTTATTAATTAGACGAATGAAAACTGATATGCTGGTTTATGAACGTTTTTTTAAGAATGTTGTTATATCTGATGTAAGATATCCTGAAGAAATAACTTCTATGCAAGAAGATTATCCACAAGCAGTTGCAATTTTAGTTATTAATGATTTAGAAGATTCACCATTAACAATTAAGCAAGCTAATCATCAAACAGAACATGCTTTAGATGGCTTTGATGGATTTGATTATGTAATTCATAATCAGTTTGAGAAAAATTTAAGAAATGATGTATATGAAATATTGGAGGGATTAGAATGAATTTAAAAAAATTATATTTAGATTATTTTGAAAGTTTAGGACATGTGGTAGTGCCAAGTGCCCCAGTAGTTCCAGAAAATGATCCATCAGTTTTATTTAATACGGCTGGGATGCAACCATTAATCCCATATTTAATGGGGGAACCTCATCCTTTTGGTAAAAGATTATGTGATGTTCAAAAATGTATTAGATTAACTGATTTAGAGAGTATTGGGGATAGTACTCATCATACTTTTTTTGAAATGCTTGGTAATTGGAGTTTAGGTGATTATTTTAAAAAAGAAAGTATTGAATATAGTTTTAATTTTCTAACAAAAGTTTTAAATATTCCAGTTAATAAATTAGCTATTACAGTTTATGAAGGTGATGAGCAAATTCCAAAAGATGAAGTAAGTGCGAATAATTGGCTTAAACATGGAATACCAAAAGAAAGAATTGCCTTTTTAGGGCGAGATGATAATTTTTGGATAGCAGGTGAATCAGGTCCTTGTGGTGGCGATACAGAAATCTTTTATTGGCGAAGTGAAGAAGAAGTTCCTGTAGAGTTTGACCCAAGTGATAATAGATGGGTAGAAATATGGAATAATGTTTTTATGGAATATTATCAAGATAAAGATGGTAAAATAACAGAATTAAAAGCTAAAAATGTTGATACTGGAATGGGTGTTGAAAGAACGACTGCAATTTTAGAAGGCGTTAATGATAATTATTTAACAAGTATTTGGCATGAAGCTTTAAGTTCTTTAGAAGAAATTACAAAATTGCCTTATAAGGGTAATGAAGAGTCAATGCGAATTATTTTAGACCATCTTAGAACCTCTGTTTTTATTGCTGCTGATCCAAGTGGTATTAAGCCAAGTAATACTGATCAAGGTTATATTTTAAGAAGATTAATTAGAAGAGCTATTCGTCATGCTAGAAAGTTAAATATTGATATTGCTAGTGATTGGGAAGCTAGGTTGGCTAAAGTTTATATTAAAGAATATCAAGATACTTATAAAGAATTAAAGGAAAATGAACAAGTTGTTTTAGATGTTTTAAAAAATGAAAAAGAAAAGTTTAATAAAACTTTAGAGAAGGGTTTAAAAATTTTTGAAAAATTAACTAAAAATATGCAAGATGTTGATGGTGAGACGGCTTTTCATTTATATGATACTTATGGATTTCCAATTGAATTAACTCTTGAAGTTGCTCGTGAAGCAAATATGAAAGTAGATTTGGATGGTTTTAAACAAAAATTTAGTGAACATCAGGAAAAATCAAGGACAGCTTCAGCTGGTAAATTTAAAGGTGGTTTAAGTGGTGATGGGGTTATTGAAACTAAATATCATACAGCAACTCATTTACTTAATGCAGCTTTAAAAATTGTTGTTAATAAAGATGTTCATCAAAAAGGAAGTAATATTACTCCAGAGCGATTACGGTTTGACTTTTCTTGTGATCATAAGTTGAGTGAAGAAGAAAAACAAAAAGTTGAACAAATTGTAAATGATTGGATTAACGAAGATTTAGTAGTTGAAAAATTAACAATGAAAAAAGATGAAGCTATAGCTTCGGGAGCTGAATGTATGTTTATAGAAAAATATCCGGATATTGTAAGTGTTTATAAAATTGGTGAAGTTTCTAAAGAATTATGTGGAGGTCCTCATGTTAAAAGGACAAAAGAATTAGGAACTTTTAAAATAATTAAAGAAGAAGCCTCTTCAGCTGGAGTTAGAAGAATTAAAGCAATTTTGCAATAAAATATAAATTATTTACACATCAAAATGAAGTTATATGATAAAAGTAGACAAAGAGAAAAACACTCTAGTCTACTTTTTCTTATGGTAAAATTAAAACATTTAATATTTAATTTTTGGCTTCTTCATAGTATAATGTTTAAGAAAGTTGGTGAGGATATGGACTTTGATAAATTTTTTGAAAAGTATAATATTAAAATTAAAAATAAAAAGTTAATGTTGCAAGCTTTTACTCATAGTTCTTATTCAAATGAACGGCATACTAAAAATTATGAAAGATTAGAGTTTTTAGGTGATGCGGTATTGCAATTAATAACTAGCGAATATTTTTATTTAAACACTAATTTGCAAGAAGGCGCGATGAGTAAAGAAAGAGCTTGTTTTGTTTGTGAGAAAGCTTTAGCAACTTATGCTAAGAAAATTGGTTTAAATAAGTATATTCTTGTTGGCAAGGGACAACAAAAAGATATTAATGATACAATAATTGCAGATGTATTTGAAAGTGTTTTGGGGGCCATTTATTTAGATTGCGGTTTTGATGTTGCTAAACGTTATGCTGATGAAATAATTTTACCTTTTATTAAAAATGATACTCATTTTTTAAGGGATTATAAATCTTTGCTTCAAGAATTAGTTCAAACTGATCGGCAAAGTTTAACTTATGAATTAATAAGTGAAAGTGGACCAGCTCATGATAAGTGCTTTGAAATGGAAGTAGTTATTGATGGAATAGTTTATGGTAAAGGCAGCGGCAAGAGTAAAAAAGAGGCAGAGCAACAAGCAGCATATAATGCTTATCAAAAAAGGGCAAAGTAGGTGAATTATGAAGTTAAAAAGTATTAGGATTAATGGATTTAAATCCTTTGCTGATAAAATAGATTTGGAATTTAAAAGTAACATTACGGCTATTGTGGGACCAAATGGTTCAGGCAAGAGTAATATTGTTGATGCGGTAAGATGGGTTTTAGGTGAACAGTCAGTTAAAAGTTTACGGGGTTCTAAAGAGATGATTGATGTTATTTTTGCGGGTAGTGAAGAAAGAGGCGGTTTAAAAAGAGCTGAAGTTGCTTTAGAGTTTGATAATAATCCTAAATTTTTGAATACTGATTTAGATGTTGTTGAAATTAAAAGAGTTTTATATAAAACAGGTGAAAATGAATATTTTATTAATAATTCTAAAGTAAGATTAAAAGATATTACTAATCTTTTCTTAGATAGTGGAATAGGTAATGATTCACTTAATATTATTAGTCAAGGAAGTATAGAACAAATTGTTACTGCTAAGCCTATAGAACGTCGGGTTATTTTAGAAAGTGCTAGTAAAGTTTTAAAATATAAAAATCGTAAAAATGAAAGTTTGAAAAAATTAGAAAAAGCTAATGATAATTTAGATAAAGTTGATTTAGTTATTAAAGAATTAGAAGGTAATTTAGAACCTTTAAAAAAACAAAGTGAAGAAGCTCGGGCTTATTTAACAATTTTAAATGAATATGAAGAAATTGATCGAGCTTTAACAACTTTTGATATTAAAAAAAATCATGAAGAATTAGAAACTTTGGCTTATAAAAAACAAGAGTTAGAAGAGCAAAAATTAAATATTGAAGCATCTAATAGTTTAGATAATAGTAAATTAGAAAATTATAAAACTAAAAGTTTAAATTTAGAAGAAGAAATTCAAAAATTAAATGAAGAATATACGGTTTTAGCTGAAAAATTAGTAAATATTGAAAGTGAAAAAAAGCTGATTTTAGAACGAAAAAAGTATGCTGTTGATGAGAAAATGGTTGATGAACAGTATTTAGCTTTAAAAGAAAAAGAAAAAGATTTAGAAAAAGAACAATCAGTAATAACAGATAATTTAAAAACAAAAGAAGAAGAATTAAATAAAGTAATTAATCAACTTGGTCATCTTGATGAGACAACTTTGATTTTAAATAATAAGAAACGTAATAATGATTTAGTTTATCAAAATAAAATTCGGGATGAAGTTTTATTAACAAATCAAATTGAGGTTTTAAAGAATAATTTATTAGAAGATAATAATATTCCAGTTGCGGTTAAAAATGTTATTCATAATCCTCGTTTAAAAGGAATTAGGGGAACTATTGGTAAATTAATTACGGTTAAGGAAGATTTAAGTTTAGCGGTTAATGTTGCTTTGGCAAATGCGATTAATTTTGTAGTTGTGCAAACTGATGATGATGCGAAAAAGGCAATTAATTATTTAAAAGATAATCATTTAGGAAGAGTAACTTTTTTTCCAATGAATATTATTTTGAGTCGTAAATTGCCTAGTGAAGTAATTAGTGAAGCAAGAGAATGTCCTGGTTTTGTGGGAGTAGCTTCTGATTTAGTTAGTTATGATAATGAATATCAAAAAATAATTGAAAATCAATTAGGAAATATTTTAATAACTAAAGATATGGATGCAATGAATAGTTTAGCTAAAAAGTTTAATTATAAGTATCGAGTAGTTTCTTTAGATGGTGAGATAATGCATGCTGGAGGTAGCATTAGTGGAGGAACTTTAAAGGTTAATAGTTCTTTGAATGATCAATTAGAATTAGAACGAAAAGAACGAAGTTTAAAGACTTTACAAGAAGAAAAAAATAAATTAAATAAAAATAATGAAAACTTAACTGAAGAATTAGATAATTATCAAAAACAACGATTAGAAATTCAAAATAAACAATATTTAATGCAAAAAGAAGTAAATGATTTAAAAAATAAATTAGAAGATACTTATAAAGAATTAACGGAAATAAAATCAAGTATTAAAAGAACTGATACTTTAAAAAATGGCAGTATTGAAAAAGAAATAGAACAATTATTAAAGGAAGAACAAGATGTTGGTACTAAAAAGGAATTAACTAATAATAAGATTAAAAATTTACGAAAAGAAAAAAGTGATATTGCTAGTTTATTAGCTGAAGAAGAGTTATTAGCGCGCCGGAAGAATAGTGAATTGCATACTATTGTTAATGAATTAAATGAATTAGAAATTGCTAAAAATAAAATTGATGTTCAAATGGATTATCTTTTAAATCATTTGAGTGAAGATTATCATCTTACTTTTGATAAAGCTAAAACTATGTATATGTTAGATATGGATTATAATCTTGCTAAAGAAAATACTAGACGTTTGAAAAATCAATTAGGAACATATAAGATGGTTAATTTAGGAAGTATTGATGAGTATAATCGAATTAATGATCGTTATGAATTTTTGAATTCTCAGAAAGAAGATTTAGTTAAAGCTATTGATGATTTAGATAGAATAATTAAAGAGATGGATGAGAAAATGGTTGAGCGATTAACTAAGACTTTTGATTTGATTTCAAAAGAATTTGAAGTAGTGTTTAAAAAATTATTTAAGGGTGGTAAAGGTTTATTAAAATTGACTGATCCAGATAATATTTTAGAAACTGGTATTGAAATTATTGCAGAACCTCCAGGTAAAAAACTTAGTAATATTGCACTTTTATCAGGTGGGGAAAAAACTTTAACTGCAATTGCCTTGTTGTTTGCTATTTTAAATGTTTTTCCAGTCCCTTTCTGTATTTTAGATGAAGTTGAGGCTGCTTTAGATGAGGCAAATGTTGATACTTTTGGAGAGTATTTACAAGAACAAAAAGCTAAGAGTGAATATATTTTAATTACTCATAAGAAAAGAACAATGGAATATGCTGATACTTTATATGGAATTACAATGCAAGAAAAGGGAGTATCAAAAATTGTAAGTGTTAAATTGGAAGATTAAAATGAATGTTAGTAGAAATTGTTTACTAACATTTTTTAGTTAGTTAAAATGTAAAACTAAACCATTAAGTTAGTTAATTATTTAAAGGAGTATGTTAAAATCTGATTAAAAAGAGGTGCATTATGAATAAAGATAAAATTGCTAAACTAATTTATGAATTACGAAAAGAAAAAGGTTTAACTCAAAAAGAACTTGCTGAAAAATTATATATAAGTGAACAAGCTATAAGTAAATGGGAAAGAGGAATTTGTTTGCCTAATTTAACAATGATTAAAGAATTAGCTAAAATATTTGATATAAGTATTGCTGAATTTATTGCTGGAGAAAAAATAACAGCTGAAAATAAATTGGAACAAATAGATGAAATATATTTTTCAAGTTGGCAAGAAGAAAAACGTAAAAGTTATTTTAAATCAATTATGTTATATATAATTATAATATTTTTAGTAATTGTTTTTATTAGTTTAGGTTTTTTCTTTTTAAAAAATTATCAAAGAATATATGTTTATAAATTTAAAGGAGATACATTACATTATTTGTTTACTGATGGTTTAGCTATTTATTCAGATAAAGAAGGCTTAATTAAAATTGGTCATTTTGTTAAAGATAATAATTTTCCAATTGCTGATGAGACAATAACAAAAGCTGATATAACAATTTATTTTGATGATAAAGAATTAGAAAAAATTAGTTATGAAAAGGGAAGAGAAAGTTTTGCAGATTGGCTTTCAGATATTAATATTTCATATATAGAAGATTTTCATCAAGATTGTAAAAAAGGATGTATGGAAGATAGTTTTGTAACATCTAATAAAAATGAATTTCCTAATAATTTAAAAATGATAATGGAATATTGTGATGAGATTGAATGTCATAGCGATCTGTTTAAGATTAAAGCCACAGTTATGGCTGAAAATGATTTTTAAATAATACTTGACATCTATATAATACTTATGATAAGATGATATCTTCTCATGAAGGAGTTGAGATTATGCAAGATGTTTATGGGATTATTGTTAAACAAGCTAAAAGGGAAAATTATGGATTTCCTTATAAGTCTTTAGAAACAATTGATGAAATAATGACTTCTAATAAAAAAGCTGATTTAATTGCTAAACTTAAGGAAGAAAATATAATTCCATATTTAACTGATGAGTGTGATATTGCAGTTGGAATAGTAGAAAATAAAAAGTGGTTGGAAAGAAAAATTATTCCAACTATTACTGATAAAGAAATTTTAACTTTTCCTTTTGAAGAAATTTTTATAAAGTATGAAAATGAATGTTCATTGTGTTTATATAATCAGTTAATATATTTGGTTGATAAAAATTATGTTTCATTAGAATTTAAAAATGCATTATTATCTTTAAAAAAAGATGCCAAAACATTTATAAATTTATATAAAACATTACCGTATGTTGATAGACGTTTATTAAGATATACTTTATTTAAAAATCTTCATTTGGTTCAGGAAAATAATATTTTATTAAAAAGAACAATTAATGAATAATAAGAGAAAAACTATTTTAAATTTTAGTTTTTTTCTTTACAAAATTATTATTCGCTTTTATAATAAAAAACATTATTAAGGACGTGATAACATGATGAAAACTTTACCAGTTATTTTATTAAAAGGTTTTGTCTTACTTCCTAATGAAGAAGTAAAAATTGAACTTAATAATGAATTATCTCGAAAGATAATTATGATAAGTGGTAAAAGTTTTGCAAATCAAGTTTTGATTGTCTCACCAAAAGATGCTTTAGAGGAAACTCCAGAAGTAAGTGATTTACCTAAGATAGTAGTATATGGTTTTATTGAAAGTAAAATGGAATTACCTAATGGTCATTTACGGGTTAAAATTTTAGGTAAAGAAAGAATTAAAATTAAAAAATATTATAATGATAAAGATGATGAAGATATTTTAAAGGCTCTTTATGAAAATATTAAGCCAACTAAAATTGATAAAGTTGTAGAAGAATCTTTAAAAAGAAGACTTAAGTCTACTTTAAAAAAATATGTAAATTTAAATCCTAGTTTATCTAACAGTGTAATGGGATTAATAAATTCTAAACAATCTTTAGATGAAATGACAGATATTATTATTAGTTTCATGCCATTAAATATTGAAAAAAAATTGTTTTATATGCAAGAAGCTAATCGGGAAAAAAGAGCTCATTTTTTACTTAAAGATTTAAATTATGAATTAGAAGTTTTAAAATATGATCAAGAGTTAAATATGACTTTACAACAAAATTTAGATGAAAATCAAAAAGAGTTTATTTTACGGGAAAAACTAAAAGAAATTAAGAAAGCATTAGGTGAAGAAAACGAGAAAAAGATTGAGGCTGTTTTATGGACTAATAAACTTACAACTTTAAATTTAGATGAAAAAACAGTTATTAAAATTAAAAGAGAGATTAATAAATATGAGCAAATGAATGATTTAAGTCCCGATGCTTCTTTTATTAGAAATTATCTAGAAACCTTTTTTGCGTTACCTTGGCATAAATTTTCTTATGATGAAACTGATTTAGACCATATTTTAGAAGTTTTAAATAAAACTCATTATGGCTTGGAAGATGTTAAGAATCGAATTATTGAATATTGTGCAGTTAAAAAACGAAATCCTAATTTAAGAAGTCCAATTATTTGTTTAGTTGGACCACCTGGAGTAGGTAAAACTACAATTGCAATGTCAATTGCTAAAGCGTTAAATAAAGAATTTTATAAAATAAGTGTTGGTGGTTTAAATGATGCTTCAGAATTAAGCGGAAATAGAAGAACTTATATTGGTTCTGGTCCTGGTAAAATTATTGAAGCAATGATTAAGTGTGGAACTAATAATCCTGTTTTATTAATTGATGAAGTTGATAAAATGACAAAAGATTATCGTGGTGATCCAGCAAGTGTTTTACTTGATGTATTAGATTATCCACAAAATCAAACTTTTATTGATCATTATATAGAAGAACCATTTGATTTAAGTAATGTATTGTTTATCTTAACTGCTAATGATATAACTAAGATTCCAGTAGAATTAAAAGATCGGTTAGAAATTATTGAGGTTACAAGTTATACATTGTATGAAAAAATAAATTTAGCTAAAGAATATTTAATTCCTAAAATATATGCAGAATATAATCTTGATTTAAAAGAACTAACTATTACTGATGGAGTTATTAGTACAATTATTACTCATTATACTAAAGAAGCTGGAGTAAGAGAGTTACAAAGAAAATTAGAAACTTTAGTAAGAAAAGTTTTAACAGGAAGTATTAAAGCTAAGAAAAAATTAATTGGTAGTTTAAGTGAAAAAGATGTAAAAAAGTATTTAGATGTTTTTTTGTATGATGATAGGTCTTTACCTAAAACTAATGAATATGGTTTAGTAAATGCTTTAGCTTGGACTAATGTTGGGGGAAAAGTTTTACCTATTGAGTCATGTATGTTTAAAGGACATGGTAAATTAGAAATAAGTGGTTCTATTAAAGAAATTATGAAAGAATCAATTTTGGTAGGGATAGATTATTTAAAAAGTCATTATGAAGAATTTAATATTGATATTGATAAGTATGATATTCATATTCATGCTTTAGATGGGGCTACTCCAAAAGATGGACCTAGTGCTGGAGTGGCAATTACAACTTCTTTATTTAGTTTAGTTACTAAAAAAGTAATTGATCAAACTATTGGTTTTACTGGGGAGATTTCTTTAAGAGGTGATATTTTACCTGTTGGAGGAATCAAAGAAAAATTAATTGGGGCATTTAATAATGGTATTCGAACTGTTTATTTGCCTAAAGAAAATAAAAATGATTTAAATAAGGTTCCAGAATATGTTATTGATAATTTAGAAATAGTTTTAGTTAGTAATTATAAAGAAATTTATAAAAAATTGTTTAAAGAAAAAAAATAAGTTAGTTTTTAAATGGACTAACTTATTTTAATTTTTTTGCTTCACGAGCTGTAATAATTACTTTTTCACCATTAATAGTTTTCTTTTGTTTATTTGGTTTTTGCCTTGTTTTAGTAGCATTTAAGGCTTTACTTCTAGTATTTACAGTTTTAGGCTTTTTAGTTGTTAATACTTTGGCCATTATCTTCACCTCCACGTTTTTCTTTTCTGGTAAGATTTTAACATTATTGTGATTATAAGTCAATTATACTTTAACAAGTGTTAAAGGAAAATACTTGGTAATTTTAGAGGACAATGATATAATTGTTTATAGAAAAGGTGGGTGTTAACAATGAAAATTCCTTTGCGAATAGTAAGTGATTATTCATTATTAAAAAGTTTAATAAGCCTACCAAAATTAATTCCTTTTTTAGTTAAAAATAATATTAAAGTATGTGGAATATGTGATGATAATTTATTTGGAGTTATGGAATTTTATGATTTATGTATAGCTAATAAAATTAAACCTTTAATTGGCTTAAAAGTTCCTTTTTTAACAATTAATTTAGCAATGTATGCTAAAAATTATGATGGGTATAAAAATCTTTTAAAAATTCATACTAAAATGCAAGAAAAAGAACAAATTGCTTCATTAGATAAAAAGTTTTTTGATAATATATTAGTTATAATGGATGCCAGTGATTTAACTAATTATGAAACTATCAAACCATTTTTTAAAGATGAAGATTTCTTTTTGGCTTATGAAAATGATAGAGAAAAGAAAAATGCTTATTTAAAAACTGATAGACTTGTATATGCTCCTTATTTAAAATGTTTTAAAGATGAGGATAGTGATGCGTTAGATTTATTAAAAGCAATTGATAAAAATATTAGTTTAGATGAAGTTGATAAAACTAATTACCAATATCAAAGTTTGGAAAGTTTTATGCAGGTAGATGCAAATAATTTAGCATTGGCAAATTTATGTAATGTCGTTATTCCTAAAGATAAAAAATATATTCCACATTATGATCAAAATATTAATAATTCTTTTGGTTATTTAAAGGCTTTAGCAACAAAAGGTTTAGAAAAAAGATTAAATGGTAAGGTAACTAATGAGTATTTGAAACGGCTTTCTTATGAATTAGAAGTTATAAATAAGATGGGTTTTGTTGATTATTTTTTAATTGTTTATGATTATGTAAAATATGCTAAAACTAATAATATTTTAGTAGGAATGGGTAGAGGTTCAGCAGCTGGTTCACTAGTTAGTTATACTTTAGGAATTACGGATGTTGATCCGATTAAATACCATTTATTATTTGAAAGATTTTTAAATCCTGAACGAATTAGTATGCCTGATATTGATATTGATTTTGAAGATACTAAAAGAAATCAAGTAGTGGAATATGTTAAGAATAAATATGGAATTAAAAATGTAGCAAATATTATTACTTTTGGAACTTTAAAATGTAAATTAGCAATTAGATGTGTCGGTAAAGCTTTAAGAATTCCTAATGATTTATTAGAAAATTTTGTAGCTTTAATTGACCCGAAAATTGATTTAAAAACTAATTTATTAAATCCTAAAGTTAAAAAAATGGTGGCAAGTGATGATGGTTTAAAAGAAGTTGTTAGGAAATGTTTTTTAATTGAGGGTTTAAAAAAACATCTTTCAACTCATGCAGCTGGGGTAGTTATTAGTGAAGTTAAACTAGATGAAGTAATTCCTATTTATTTAAATGGCGAAGAATTATTAACCGGAATTACAATGAATTATTTAGAAGAACTTGGGTTAATTAAGATGGATTTTTTAAGTATTAAAAATTTAACTATAATTGCCAATGTTTTACAATTAATTGAAGATAATACTAAACAGGTATTAAATATTAATAAAATTGATTTTGATGATGCTAAGTTAATGAAAATGTTTGCTTTAGGTGATACGGTAGGAATTTTTCAGTTTGAAAGTGAAGGAATTAAAAATTTTTTAAAGAAATTAAAACCTCAAAATTTTTTAGATATTGTTAGTGCAATTGCTTTGTATCGACCGGGGCCAATGAATAATATTGATAGTTTTATTAAAAGAAAAAATGGTCAAGAGAAAGTTTTATATTTACATCCTTCATTAGAACCTATTTTAAAAGAAACTTATGGAATTATTGTTTATCAAGAACAAATAATGCAAATTTTAGTTAAGGTAGCAGGATTTTCTTATGCTGAGGCTGATTTAATTAGAAGAGCTGTGAGTAAGAAAAAGAAAAATATTATGGAAAGTGCTAAAGAAGATTTTATTAAAAGGGCTTGTTTAAATGGCTATCAAGAAATAATTGCTAAACAAATATATGATTTGATTTTAAAATTTGCTGATTATGGTTTTAATAAATCTCATTCAGTTAGTTATGCTTTAATTGGTGTGCAAATGGCTTATTTAAAATGTTATTATCCAATATATTTTATTACTAATTTGTTAAATATGGCGATTAATAGTGTAACTAAAACTAAAGAATATATGACTTTAGCTAAAAAGTATCAGATTAAATTTTTACCACCGAGTGTTAATTTTAGTACGGATACATATAAAATTGAAGGTAATTTTTTACGCTTGCCATTTCCTTTAATAAGAAATTTAGGCAGTGAGGCAACTAAAAATATTATTTTAGAAAGAGAAAAAGGGTTGTTTGTAGATTATTTAGATTTTGTTTGTCGTTGTGTAGGAAAAAGTGTTAATAAAAAAACTATTGAAGCTTTAATTATGGCGGGGGCTTTAGATGAATTTAAGTATAATCATAATACGTTAAAAAATAATTTGGATAAAGCATTAGATTATGCGTCTTTAGTACATGATTTAGCTAGTGAATTTGTTTTAAAACCAGAAATTACGATTGAACCAGATAGTACAATTGATGAAAAAAGAAATGAAGAGTATCTTACTTATGGGTTTTATATTAGTAATCATCCTGCAAGTGCATATAATGATAACTTGTTAATGAAAATTGAAAATATTAAAGAATATTTTAATCAATATGTAAGATGTGTAATATTGATTGAAAACTTAAAAAAAATTAAAACTAAAAATAATGAAGATATGGCTTTTATTACGGGTAGTGATGAGACAGGAATTGGCAATTTTGTTATCTTTAATAAAGAATTAAATCAAACTCCAGTTTTTAAGGTTGGTGATTTGGTACTGGTAAATGGTCGAGTTAGTAAAAGATTTGCGGAGTATCAAGTAAATATCAATAGTTTGCAAATTTTAACAAAATAAATTTAGTTTTGTGATATAGTAGTAGAGGAGATGTTAGAAGATGCCTAATGATTTAGTAAATTTTTTGAATTTTTTGAATATTAAAGATTTAGAACCGTTTAAAGAAAGTAGTATTTTAAAAGTTAAAGTAATTAAAAAAGAAAATAAAATCGATGTTGATTTTAAAAATCCTCATCCTTATTCTTTTGAAATATGTCATACTTTATTGAAAAAATTAAAAAAAGCTAGTAGTGAAGATAAAGCTTTTACGGGTCATTTTTTTTATGATGAAGTAACCAAAGAAGATGTTTTAGCTTTTATGGTAGCTTATTTACAAGATTTAAAGACAAGAAAACCATCTTTAAGTGGGATAAGTGAAGAATTAAATATTGAAGATGATATTATTACTTTTGAAGTTGGTAGTACCTTAGAAGAAAAAGAAATTAAAAAAGAAAGTAAAAATATGGCCAAAGAATTGGAATTGTTTGGTTATGGGGAATATGAAATTACCACTTTTTTGAATCAAGAAATTTTAAAAAATGTTAAAGAAGAAATTAATGAAGCTAAAAATAATACTTCATTTGAAGTTAAGGAAGCTAAAATTGAGGGAAGTGTATTGTTAGGTCAAGAAATAAATGCGGAAATATCTGTTATTAATAATGTGATTGGTGAGAGTAAAAATGTTGCATTTGAAGCATATATTTTTGGAATAGAGTGTTTAGAAAGAGATAATATAAATATTATTACTTTAAAGATTAGTGATAAAACTAATTCAATGTTAGCCAAGATTTTTAAAAAAGAAAAAAGTGAATTTCAGTTAATTAAGAAAGAGTTAAAAGAAGGTAATTGGTATCGTTTTTTTGGTAATGTCATGTATGATAATTTTGCGCGGGATTATGTACTTACAATTCGTTCATTAGAAAAAATTGATTCGAAAGATACACCAGTAATTGATTTAGAAGAAGAAAAAAGAGTGGAACTTCATTTACATACAATGATGAGTGCAATGGATGGGGTTACTCCTTATGAAGAAAAGGATGCTAATAATGTCGTTAAGTATGCGGCTAAAATGGGATTAAAAGCTTTAGCAATTACTGATCATAACTGTGTTCAATCTTTTCCTGAAATATTTCATACAGTAAGTCATATGAATAGTGGCAAAGAAGAAAGTGAACATTTTAAAGTTCTTTATGGAGCTGAAATGAATATTGTTAATGATGATGTTGATATAGTCTTTAATAATAAAACTTATAATTTGCTTACTGATACATTTGTCGTATTTGATACTGAAACGACTGGATTTTATGCTGGTAGTGATGTTTTAATTGAAATTGGGGCTGTTAAAATTTGTGATGGTAAGATTATTGATCGATTTGATGAACTAATAGATCCGGAAAGACCAATTCCTCAAAAAATTACGGATTTGACTTTTATTACGAATGAAATGGTTAGAGGATGTGCTAAAGAAGAAGAAGTTGTTAAAAGATTTTTAGATTGGGCTCAAGATTTACCAATGGTAGCTCATAATGCAAAATTTGATATTTCTTTTATGAGTGCTGCTTGCCGAAAATATAATTTAGGTGAATTTGATAAAACAGTAGTTGATACGATGAGTATGGCTAGAATTTTGTATCCAGATTGGCCAAATCATAAATTGCAGACTTTAACTAAAAAATTAGATGTTCCTTGGGATGAGGATAAACATCACCGAGCTGATTATGATGCAGAAGGAACTGCTATTGCTTTTGCAAAGATGGCTAAAAATTTAAATAATCAAAATACTTATACAACTGATGAATTATTAAGTTTAGTAGATGTTGATGATTTAGTTCGCTTTAGATTCCCTTTTCATGCGGTTTTAATTGCTAAAAATAAAGTTGGATTAAAAAATTTGTTTAAGATAGTTTCAATTGCTAATACTAAATATTTATATAAAAATGAACAACCTAAAATTCCAAGAAGAGATATTATTTCAATGCGGGATGGTTTGCTTATTGGTTCAGGATGTATTAATGGGGAAATTTTTGAATCTTCAATTGGTAAAGAAGATGAAGAATTAGTTAATATGATGAGTTTTTATGATTATATAGAAGTTCAACCTCCATCTGTATTTGCTCATTTAATTGGAAATGAAAGAAAATTTAGTACTTTACATGATGCAGAAGAATTTTTAAAAAGAATTATTAGAATAGCTAAAGAAGCGGGAAAACCAGTTGTAGCAACAGGAGATGTTCATAATTTAAAAAAGGAAGATAAAATTTATCGAGATATTATTGTTAATCAAAAATTTAATGGTAAGTTACATCCTTTAAATAGAAGAGGAATTGAAGTTCCTAATATGTATTTAAGAACGACAAAGGAAATGTTAGAAGAATTTGCTTTTTTGGGTGAAGAATTAGCTTATGAAATTGTTGTAACTAATACTAATATGATTGCTAATATGTGCGAGGAAATTGAAGTTATTCCAAATACGCATGGTATTCCTTTTGCCCCTGTAATTCCTGATTCACAAATGACGGTTACTAAAATGGTTTATGATAAAGCTAAATCATGGTATGGAGATCCGTTACCTTATCATTTAGAAGAACGAATTGCTTTAGAATTATATGGAGCTGGATTTATTGATGCAGTAAAGAAAAATGCGGGAACTGATGAAGATGCAATTTATAAAAGAATGCATGAAGTAGTAATTAAAGGCCCAGAGAGTGTTGAAAATGAAATTTATTTGGCTTTAAAAAAAGATGATAATGAATCATCTGATGAAGAGTTACATCAAAAAGCTAAAAAGACCATGACTGCAATTATTGGAGCTAATTTTGACGTTATATATTTAATTGCTCAAAAGTTAGTTAAGCATTCTAATGATGAAGGATTTTTAGTTGGTTCAAGAGGTAGTGTTGGTTCTTCTTTTGTAGCTAATTTAATGGGAATAACTGAAGTTAATGCTTTGTCACCTCATTATCGGTGTCCGAAGTGTCAACATAGTGAGTTTGAAGATGAAAATGGTGAATCTTTAGGAAATAATTATAAGTGTGGTTATGATTTACCTGATAAAAAATGTCCAAAGTGTCAGACGAGAATGGATAAAGAAGGGCATGATATACCTTTTCAAACATTCTTAGGGTTTAATGCTGATAAGGTTCCTGATATTGACTTAAACTTTTCTGATTTAAATCAAGCAAGTGCTCATGAATATACGAAAGTATTATTTGGCGTTGATAATGTTTATCGAGCTGGAACAATTGGAACAGTTGCTGAAAAGACGGCTTTTGGTTATGTACGTGGTTATTGTGAATCGAAAAATATTATGATGCGAAATATTGAAGTTGAACGGCTTGCTAAAGGTTGTACTGGAGTTAAAAGAACTACTGGACAGCATCCTGGTGGAATAGTAGTTATTCCTGGTTATAAAGAAGTTTTTGATTTTACTCCATTTCAATATCCTTCTGAAGATCCGTCAAAGGCTTGGCGAACAACGCATTTTGATTATCATGCGATTGATGAATGTGTTTTAAAGTTAGATATTTTAGGTCATACTGATCCAACTCAGTTAAGAATGATTCAAGATTTGACGGGTGATGATATTACTAAAATACCTTTAGATGATAAAGAGACAATGTCTATATTTACTTCTACAAAAGCTTTAAAAGTTAGTAAAGAACAAATAATGTGCGATACTGGTACACTGGGAGTTCCAGAGTTTGGTACCCCATTTACAATTCAATTAGTTAAAGATACTAAACCAACAACTTTTGCTGAGTTAGTTAAAATAGCTGGTCTTGCTCATGGTACGGATGTATGGCTTGGTAATGCTCAAGAGTTAATTGAAAAAAATGTTGTACCTTTTAGTAAAGTAATTGGTTGTCGTGATGATATTATGGTTGAACTTATTTATGGTGGTCTTGAACCATTTAAAGCCTTTAAAATTATGGAGTTTGTTCGAAAAGGAAAAGCAAGTAAAGATCCAGCAACTTGGGCCGAATATAAAGCAATTATGGAACAAGCCAAAATTCCTAAGTGGTTTATTGATTCTTGTTTTAAAATCAAGTACATGTTTCCTAAAGCTCATGCAGCAGCATATGTTATGTCAGCTTTTCGAATTGCGTGGTATAAGGTTCATAAACCATTAGTTTATTATGCTACATATTTTTCAACAAGATTTACTGATTTTGATATTGATAGTATGTTAAAGGGTTATGATGCAATTAAAGCTAAGATGATTGATATTCAAAATAAAGGTTATGATGCGACTAATAAAGAACAGGCGGTTTTAGAAACTTTAAAATTAGCCTTAGAAGCTACAGCTAGAGGTGTGAAGTTTAAGTGTATTGATATTGCTAAAAGTGATGGTTTTAATTTTGTGATTGATGAAGAAGAACAAGCTTTAATTTTACCATTTAGAAGTTTAGATGGTCTAGGTGATGCAGTAGCGTCTAAAATAGTTGATGAACGGCAACAAAAAGCATTCTTTAGTATTGAAGATTTTCAAAATCGGAGTAAAGCAAATGCAACAACAATTGATAAAATGCGGTCTTTAGGTATTTTTGATGGGATGCCGGAAACAAGTCAATTAAGTTTATTTTAAAAAAAGAATAGGGGCTCTATTCTTTTTTAGTTGTTATTATTATTGTAGTTACCATACCAACCAGCGCCAATGATGATAACTAATAAAATGAATAATACTATCCATATGGCAGCGCCAGCACCATAGCCAGATGTGTATCCGGCATAACCATTATTACAACATGGTTGTTGGTAGCCGCCATATCCGCCACCATAGTAGCCATTATTTCCATAATAATACATATACGTAACCTCCTTAATCTTTCTATTATAGTTTATTAAATTATTCATTTTTTGACATAAAAAAAAGATTTTTTTAAAAAAAGTTTGATAAAGTATGATAAGATTAAGATGGTGAATAAGATATGCAAAAATTATTTCGTAAAATTGATAAACCATTATTTTTTATGATGCTATTATATTCAATATTAGGTTTGGTTATGATTTTATCAGCATCAAGTGTTTCAGCAGTTTTACGTTATGATGTATCAACTTATTATTTCTTTGCCAGACAATTAATTTATTTAGTTATTGCCATTATTATTGGGATTGTTATTTTAACGATTCCAACGAAAAGTTATAGTTTTTGGAGTAAGTTATATTTGATTTTAGTAATTGTTTTATTAGGATTAGTTTTTAGTTATGGGGTAATTGCTGGTGGTGCTCAAAGTTGGTTAGATTTAGGATTTTTTAATTTACAACCTACAGAATTTGCTAAAACGGCAATAATTATTTTTATGGGAACTTTTTATGAAAAAAGTATTAAAAAGCAAAAGCCGTTTACATATAATTTAATTCCGTTTATTTTAGCTTTTATCATTTTTTTCTTTATTGCTAAACAACCTGATTTAGGTGGAGCAGCTATTGTAGCAGGAATTGCTTATTTTACTTTTTTAGTCGTGCCTTTTCCTAAAAAAAGTAAAGTAAATATTATAAAAAATTTAGGTATTGCTGTGATTATTGGAGCTTTTGTTTTACTTTATACGAAGTCAGATTTATTTAATAGTAGTCAGTTACAAAGATTGAAATTTCAAGCTCCGTGTAGTCGATATATGGATGATACTGGTTATCAAGTATGTAATGGTTTTATTGCTTTTCATAATGGAGGTCTTTTTGGAGTTGGACTAGGTAATTCAACTCAAAAATATTTATATTTACCGGAAGCTCATACTGATTTTATTTTTCCAATTATTGTTGAAGAGTTAGGTTTAATTGTTGGAATATTAGTTATTTTAGGTTATGTGTATATGCTATATCGAATATTAAAATTAGCTAAAAGGGCTGATGTTATTCGTAATCAAATTATTTGTTATGGAACTTTTATATATCTTTTGCTACATTTATTAATTAATTTTCTAGGTATTTTAGCGCTTATTCCTTTAACTGGTGTTCCATTACCATTTTTAAGTTATGGAGGTTCTTTTTGTATCAATATTATTGCCATGATGTTTGTTTTACAAAGAATATCTATTGAAACTTATGATAGTGAGCAAAAAAGAGAAATTGATAATTTAGCAAGAATAGATTATAATTAAGATGAGGAGTTGATAAAATGTTATTAGATGTTATTATTATTTTATTTTTATTAATGGGAATGATTGTTGGTTTTAAACGAGGAGTTTTTAAAAGTGCAGTCATGTTTATTGGCAGTATTGTGGTTTTAGTTTTAGCTTTTTATTTAAAAAATCCTGTTTCAAAATTAATGTATACTTATTTACCATTTTTTGATATGAAAGTAAAAGTTCTTAATATAATTATATATGAGGCTATAGCTTTTATTATTGTTTATGTAATTTTAATGGTTATTTTACAAATACTTATTAAAATAACTGGTATTTTTGAGAAAATATTAAAGTTTACGATTATTTTAGGAATTCCTTCTAAATTATTAGGTGCCGTTTTTGGTTTATTTGAAAGTTATGTTTTTATATTTTTACTATTATTTTTAGGTAGTAGATTATCTTTATTAACTCCGTTAGTAAAGGAAAGCAAGGTAGCTAATTTTATAATGGTTAAAAGTCCAATCATATCAAATATTACAAATGATTATTATCAATCTTGGGAAGAAATATATAGTTTAAAAGAAAAATATGCAAATAATAATGAATATAATAAAGAAGCATTAGATATTTTATTAAAGTATAATTTAATTACTCCAGAAGCTGCTAGTGGTTTAGTAAAACAAGGGAAATTAGATTTTAATGGAGCTGATGAAGTAATAGAAAAGTATAGGTGAGGAAAATGATTAAGTATTTAGAAGATGAAAATGATTTTGCAAAAGAAATTAATGTTGATAAAATATTGGTTGATTTTTATGCTGATTGGTGTGGACCATGTAAAATGATGGGTCAAGTTTTAGAAAAGTTAGAGGATACTTTAGTTTTAAAAGTAAATGTAGATAAATTTCCTAATTTAGCTAAAGAATATCAGGTAATGTCAATTCCTACTTTAATTTTATTTAAAAAAGGTGAATTTGTTGCTAAAAATATTGGAATGATGGCTTTAGATGAATTAAAAACTTGGTTGAATAAGTAAAAAATCTTGTAAGTAGAGATAAAATTTGATACAATACCATTGGCTTATGAAAAGCAAATAAACATGCTTTAGGGATTATTCTTTTCGAGTGCTCGTGGCATCGAGTGAAGAGGATAAGAAGAACTAGGCAGAAGATTAACGAAGGAGGATGTTTTTATGGCCGTAGTTTCTAAAAATAATTTATTAGAGGCTGGAGTTCATTTTGGACATCAAACAAAAAGATGGAATCCAAAAATGAAACCTTATATTTTTGGGGCAAGAGATGATATTTATATTATCGATTTGGATAAAACCTTAGAAGAAATTGAAAAATCATATAATGCCTTAAAGGATATTGCTACAAATGGAGGTACTTTCCTATTTGTTGGTACTAAAAAACAAGCTGGTGAAGTTTGTCGTGAGGAAGCATTAAGAAGTAATTCTTATTTTGTTACTGAACGTTGGTTAGGTGGAACTTTAACTAATTTTAGAACAATTAGAAGAAGAGTAAACCGTCTTGAAGAAATTGAAAAAATGGAAAAAGATGGAGTATTTAATGTTTTACCTAAAAAAGAAGTTGTTGGACTTAAAAAAGAATATGACAAATTAAATCGTTTACTTGAAGGTATTAGAGGAATGGTTAAATTACCTCAAGCTTTAATTATTGTTGATTCAAAGAAAGAAGCTAATGCTATTAAAGAAGCTAGAAAGTTAAATATTCCGGTTTTTGGTTTAATTGACACTAATTGTGATCCAGATGATGTAGATTATATTATTCCTGGTAACGATGATGCAATTCGTTCAATTAAAGTTTGCTTAGGTGCTTTAACAAACGCAATTTGTGAAGCTAATAATTTAGAACTAGTTGACTATGTTACTGATATTGAACCAACTAATGAAGAAAATAAAAAGAGTGAAACTAGTAAAGTTGATGAAAAAGTCAAAGAAGAAGTTAGTTCTAAAGAAGAAAATGAAGTAGAAGAAAAACCAAAAAGAGGTCGTAAACCTAAAAAAGTTGAAGAAGAAAATTAAAAAAGAAAGAGGGATATATATGGAAGTTACTGCTCAAATGGTTAAAGAACTTCGTGAAACAAGCGGAGCAGGAATGATGGACTGCAAAAAAGCTTTAGCAGAAACTAATGGTGATATGAATGCTGCTTTAGATTATTTAAGAGAAAAAGGAATTTCTAAAGCAACTAAAAAAGAAAGTAGAATTGCTGCTGAAGGTTTAGCTAATATTTATGTTAAAGAAAATAAAGCAGTTATTTTAGAAGTTAATAGTGAAACTGATTTTGTTAGTAAAAATGAGGAATTTAGAAGTATGATTGACGAAATTGGGGAAGCTTTATTAACTAGTGAGGCAAAGAGTATTGAAGAAGCAAATGAAATTAAAACTGCTAGTGGAGTTTCTATTAAAGATTTAATTGTGGCTAAGATAGCTAAGATTGGTGAAAAACTTTCATTTAGACGTTTTACTATTGTAAATAAAGAAGATAATGAAACTTTTGGTAGTTATATTCATATGGGTGGTAAAATTGCTTCTTTAGTAGTTATCAGTGGTGATAATGAAGAAGCTGCTAAAGATGTAGCTATGCAACAAGCAGCAATGCGCCCAACATATACTTTTATTAGTGATGTACCTGCCGATGTTTTAGAAAAAGAACGTTCTGTTCAAAAAGAATTAGCAATGAATGAAGGAAAACCTGCTGATATTGCTGAAAAGATGGTTGAAGGTAGAATTAATAAATTTTATAAAGAAGTTTGTTTAAATGAACAAGTTTTTGTTAAAGATAATGGACTTACAATTAAAAGCTATTTAAAAAATAATAATAGTGAATTAAAATTAGCTATTCGTTATGAAGTTGGTGAAGGTATGGAAAAAAGAAATGAAGACTTTGCTGCAGAAGTAATGAATCAAGTTAATGGTAAATAGATATGTGTAGACATATCTTTTTTATTTGGATAACTTATTAAAGACTTTTTGCTAAAAAAATGATACTATAATAATAGGTGGTAGATATGAGATATGTTGTTTTAATTATCCTCGTTTTAGGAATAATAGCTATTTATTATTTTAATAGTTTTACTAAGAGTCAAAATAAAGTTAAAGAAGCTTTTGCAACTTTAGATGTTTATTTGAAAAAAAGATGGGAATTAATTCCAAATTTAGTTAATACAATTAAAGGCTATGCTTTTTATGAAAAAACGACTTTTGAAACAATAATTGCTAAGCGACAATTAGATTATGATAATTTAAATAAAGAAGAGAAAAAACTTGATGATCAACAGATGGAACAAACAGTAGTAAATTTAATGGCAGTTAAAGAAGCTTATCCTGAATTAAAAGCTAATGAAAATTTTCAAAAATTAATGAAAGAATTAGTTTTAATAGAAGATGAATTAGTAAAAGCAAGAAAATATTATAATGCAACAGTAAGAATTTTAAATAATAAATTAATGGTTTTTCCTAATAATATTTTTGCTAAGTTATTTCGCTTTAAACCTTATTTGATGTTTGAGGCAACAAATGAGGAAAAAAATAATGCTGAGGTTAAGTTATGAAAAAATTAGGATTTATATTAGCCCTTTTTTTATTTATTCCTTTGGTTTATGCTGAAGACTACACAATTAGTAATTATGAAGTAAATATTAAAGTTAATGAGGATAATTCTTATAATATAATTGAGACTATAACGGCTAATTTTAATACAAAAAAACATGGTATATATCGAACGATTCCCTTAAGAAATGAAGTCGCTAGGGCAGATGGAACTAAAGATGTTACATATGCTAAAATTAAGAATGTTCAAGTAGATAATCCTTTTGAGACTTTAAATCAAGATAGTATGTATACAATTAAGATTGGTTCACAGTATTCTTATGTGGAAGGTAAGAAAACGTATAGATTATATTATACTTATGATTTGTTTAGGGCAGAAAAGCAAAAAAAATATGATGAATTTTATTTTAATATTATTGGACCAGATTGGGATACAACAATAGATAGGGTAGATTTTACTATTACGATGCCTAAAGATTTTGATAAAAATAAAATTGGTTTTTCATCAGGATATTTAGGAGAAAGTGAAACAGAAGGTATTAGTTATGAAGTAAATGGTAATGTCATTAAAGGTTCTTTAAATAGAAGACTATATGCTAAGGAAGCTTTAACGGTTAGAATTGAATTAGAAGAAGGATATTTTACTAAAAGATTTAATGTTGAAGATTTATCAATAATTGTCAGTTTGGTTAGTTTGATTTTCTCATTTTTATTGTGGTGGTTTTATGGCAAAGATGAAAAAGTTGTTGATACAGTTGAGTTTTATCCACCGGATAATTTAAATAGCTTAGAATTAAGTTTCAGGTATCGAGGTACAGTCCGAGATAAAGATGTTACTTCTTTGTTGATTTATTTGGCTAATAAAGGTTATGTAAAAATTAGTGAGATAAATAGTGTTACAAATTTTAATAAAAATGATTTTCAAATAACTAAAATAAAAGATTATGATGGTAATAATAATTTAGAAAAAATTTTTATGGATGGATTATTTAAATATGGAGCTACGAAAGTTACTTCTGATGATTTGTATGATAATTTTTACCGAACAACTGAGAAATTAAAAAAAGAAGTTATGAGTAAAGAAAATCGTAATTTAATTTATGATAAAATGGTTGATAAGAAAGCTAATTATAATTTATTTTTAATTATTTTAACAATTTTTGTAGCATTTATTTTACCGTTAATGGTAAGTGGTTATTTATTATTAGCTATTATACCAATATTTTTAGCTTTGTTTTATATCCCATTTTATAAAGTTATTATTAAAACTAAATCAATTGTTTTAGGTTTATTTATTGGATTACATTCAGGAGTGTTTTTTATAGTCGTTTTTAGTAATATTCTAAGTTATTTTCCTTATTTATTAACAAATTTTGTTGTGGCAGGAATATGTTTAATTTTAATGATTATAATATATTTTAATATGCCTAAGCGTAATAAATATGGATTAGAAATTTTGGGGCGAATTAACGGCTTTAAAAATTTCTTGGAAACTGCTGAAAAAACACAATTAGAAAATTTAGTTTTAAAAAATCCTGAGTATTTTTATGAAATATTACCATATACTTATGTTTTAGATATATCAGATAAATGGATAAGTAAGTTCGAAGAAATTAATTTACAGGCACCTGATTGGTATTATGGTACTGATTTTGATTATCATCATTTTAATCATTTTGTTACTCATACCATTAATGACACCAGAAGTTTTACTGGCTCAAAAGCTAGTTCAAGTGGTGGTGGTTCAGGATTTTCTAGTTCATCTAGTGGTGGGGGATTTTCTGGCGGCGGCTCAGGAGGAGGCGGCGGCGGTTCGTGGTAAAATTAATTATTGCTAAATAAAATAAAGATTGATATAATATTTTTATAGTAGGAGCGTGTTAAAATATGAAAGATGAAAATGAAGTTTTACACACAACTAAGGAAGTTATTAATCTTGATGAATTGACTGAATCAGCTATTAATAGTATTGAACAAATTGTTGATGAAAATATGGTTGAAGCTGATTTACAATTTCAAGAAGAAATTGAACAATTACATGTGCCAGAAGATACAATGATATTAGAACCGGATACTAAAGATAAAAAAACTAAAAAAGAAAATATTTTTAAAAAATTAAAAGATAAATGGCAAAAATTATCAAAGAAAAAAAAGATTATAATTATTGTTGTTAGTATTATTGTTCTTATTTTAATTGGAGTAGGTTTATTTTTCTTATTGAGTCGAAAACCTGAATCTCTAGCTCCTGAAGTTCCTGATGTAATTGTTTTAGAAGATAATTATCGTTATGAAAATGGGGTTTTACATTTTTTAGATGATGAAGAAGAAATTGGGACTTATGAATGTAATAATAAAGATGAGAATAAATGTTTTGTAGCTTATTTAACAAATGATGATGAATTTGATGGATTAAAACAAATTAATGATAATGATGATGAAATTAATGTTAGAAGTAAAATTTATAATAATCGGTTTGTTTTTGTCTTTGATAATAAAAGTGAAAATGATGAAATTGTTAAACTATATGATATAAAAGAAAATGAAGTTAAGGAAGAATTTTTACAAGTAAAAGCTTATGATTTTATTGAAGATGCCGTTATTTTAAAAAATATGGATAGTAAATATGGCTTAGTTACTTTTACAAGTGAAGAAGTTAAAGAGACAATTCCATATCAATATGATAAACTAGGAATATTAAGTGATGACAAGAATTTAGAAAGATTAGTTGCCAAGAAAGATGGTAGTTTCTATTTAATTAATCAAAATAATGAAGTTTTAACTAATGCGATGGCCGAGATGATTGTTGGGGCTAATAAGAAACATTTAAAAACTAAAAATGCTAATGTTTATACAGTTTTTGATTATCAAGGTAAAGAAGTTGGCAAAGGGGATTATGCATTACTTTTAGATGACTATGTTATTTTTGCAAGAGATATGCAGTTATTTGTTACTGATTATGAAAAACATCCAATGAATTTAGATGGAATTGCTATTAAAAATAATACTTATAATCCTATTGCTACATATAAGAATAATAAATTAGTTAAAACTGAAAAATCATTTGATGCACAAGTTTATGATAAAAATTTGATTTTAACAATTTATGATGATAGTATTGATGATTTAGAAACAGTTACACTTAATTTGTTAGATGGTTTATATTCTGCTAATTTAGCTTTTATGAATTATTTAAACGGCAAGTTATATTTTTACAGTGATGAGAAAAAAGAAAATTTGTTAGGTTCTTATGTATGTAGTAATAAAAATTCAATTGATAGTGTCAATGCAACATTAAAAAATTGTACTATTGCTAGTGAATCATTTTTAGCTCAAGTTAATGGTAATGAAAAAGAAGAAAATAAAGCAAATGATTTAGGTTTATTACCAGTTTTCTATAATCGTTATATCTTTATTAGGGATGGTAATGATGCTATTGTCTTATATGATTTAAAAGAATCAAGTACAAAAGCTTGGTATACAAAAGTTGATGCTAAAATATATAATAAAGCTGATAAATTGTCTACTGTTGATAAAGGACCGTATTATTATATAGCTGAATCAGAGCGTTCTGGTAATTATGGTTTAGCTAAAATTACAGCTAATTCTGTTGAGGTTCAATTAGAATTTAAATATAATAGTTTATATCGTCTTGGTGATTATTATGTTGTTCAAACAGATAGTGATTATTTCTTAGCTGATGTAGGTGGTAGAATTATTACTAATGCTAAGCCGGGATCAATTGTTGATTATAATGGTTCACATTTAAAATATGTAAAAGACAATAAATATTATGTATCAGAATTTGATAAAGATAGTGATGGTAATAGTTATGAGTATATTGAATTATATGATAAGTATTATGCAGCTGTTAGTTATAATAAAGACGATAAGAAAAATTATTTAAGTATTTTTGCATATGGGGCTGAAGAACCAGTTAATAATAAGGCTGAAAATATTTTATTAGTTACTGATAAATATTATGGAGTTCCTGTTAAAGCCTTTAATTTGACTTTTGATAAAAATACAGTTAAAGTAGAAATTGCTAAAAATGAAAAGGAATATAATAGTCCAATAGTTATTGATTTAAATGAAAAATATGAAAAGCCTAAAGAAGATAAACCAGTAGATGAAGATAACAGTCAAACTGTAGAAAATCAAGGTAATGGTGAATAAGGTCTTGCTTATTAAATAAAAATTTTGTAAAATAGGAAACGTAAATGATGAACTTGAGGAGTACAAGTATACACTTTTAATAGAGACTTTGTGGGTGGTGGAAACAAAGAAAAGTTAACTTGGAAGGTTGCAAGGGAGTTTAATCGGATATAATCCGTTATCAAAAAAAGTTAAATTAAGGATGGTACCGTCTTATGACTCCTTTGGTATCATCTTTTTATTTTAAAGAAGGGAAGATTAAAATGTTAGATAAGAAATATGATGCAAAAGAAAAAGAAGATAAATGGTTAAATTATTGGCAAGAAAATGAGATTTATAAGTTTAAACCAGATGAACGTGAAGTTTTTTCAATTGATACGCCTCCACCAACTGTAAATGGTAAGATTCATATTGGTCATATTTTTTCATATTCTCAAACGGAAATGATTGCGCGTTATAAAAGACTTAGAGGTTATAATATTTTTTATCCTTTTGGTTTTGATGATAATGGGCTACCTAGTGAAAGATTAGTTGAAAAAGAACAAGGTAAAAAAGCTCATGAAATAGGAAGAGAAGAATTTTCGAAACTTTGTTATGAAACAACTGATAAATATGAAGAAGAATTTCAAAAGTTATTTAGTAAAATGGGTGTAAGTACTGATTGGAGTATTCATTATAAAACGGTTAGTCCTTCAACAATTAAAATAAGTCAAACTTCATTTTTAGATTTAGCTAGTAAAGGTCATTGTTATCATAAAGAAAGTCCAGCTTTATGGTGTAATGAATGTTTAACTTCAATTGCTCAAGCTGAATTAGAAACTAAAACTATTAAAACAACTTTTAATTATATTAAATTTAAAACAGTTGAAGATAATGAAGAATTTATTATTGCAACTACTAGACCCGAATTGTTACCAGCTATTGTATGTGTTTTTGTAAATCCTAGTGATGAGGTTCATAAATCTTTAATAGGTAAGACGGCTCATATTCCTATAATTGATGTTGATGTACCAATTTTGGCTGATGAAAAAGTTGATGCTGATAAAGGTACAGGAGTAGTTATGTGTTGTACTTTTGGTGATCAAACTGATATTTATTGGTGGAAAAAATATAATTTGCCTTTAAAATATATTTTTACAGATAATGGTCGAATTATTGATTCAGTAAAAAATTATGGGGGATTAAAAATTAAAGAAGCAAGAAAGCAAATTATTGAGGATTTAGATAAGGCTGGATTTGTAGTTAAGATAGAAGAATTAGAACATGAGGTTCAGACTCATGAAAGATGTGGTAAAGAAGTAGAATATGCTGTAATGAAACAATGGTTTATTGATATTATGAATCATAAAGATGACTTCTTAAAAATTGGTAATGAGATTAAATGGTATCCAGAACATATGCATAATAGATATGATGAATGGGTAAATAATATTGCTTGGGATTGGTGTATATCAAGACAAAGATATTTTGGAGTACCGTTTCCTGTATGGTATTGTAAAAAATGTGGAGAACCAATATTTGCAAGAAAAGAAGATTTACCAGTTAATCCGATAGTAGATAAACCTAGTATAGAAAAATGTCCTAAATGTCAAAGTAGAGAATTTATTTCTGAAACTGATGTTATGGATACTTGGGCTACTTCTTCAGTGACACCTTTAATTAATATGCGTTATGGTGAAGAAAATAATTATGAAAAATTTCTAAAACCAATGAGTATTAGAACTAATGCTTCAGAAATTATTAGAACTTGGGATTTTTATACAATTGTTAAAAGCTTTTATCATTTTGGTACTCGTCCTTGGAATAATGTAATGATTTCAGGTTTTGTTATGGCAGATAAAGGCGAAAAAATTAGTAAATCAAAAGGTAATAGTAAAGTTGAACCTATTGAGTTAATTAGTCAATACTCAGCTGATGTTATTAGATATTGGGCAGGTTCAGGAAGACTTGGTACTGATATTGTATTTAGTGAAGAAACGCTTTTAAGAGGAAAGAAATTAATTAATAAGATATGGAATGTATCTAAGTTTATTGAAATGCATTTACAAGATTATGAAGATAAGGAATTTAAAGATTTTGAATATGTCGATAAATGGATATTAGGAACTTTCCAAGAAATGGAAAAGGGCTTTATAAAATATTTAGATGAATATGAAGTAGGACTTGCTTTAAATCATTTAGAAAAGTTCTTTTGGAATTTCTGTGATAATTATATTGAAATTGTTAAGCATCGTTTATATCGTCCAGAAGAATTTGGAGAAATACCAAGGTATTCAGGACAAAAAACAGTATATATAATTTTATATAAATTATTACAAGATTTTAGTATATTCTTTCCATTTATTACTGAAGAAATATATCAAGAATTATATCATGATGCTAAATCAATTCATTTAACAGAAATTAAGTCACTTACATATGATTTTACTAAGGAAGTTAAAAATGGAAATGATATGGTTTTAATTATTAGTGAAGCACGAGGAGAAAAATCTAATAATAATGTTTCATTAAAAACTCCAATTAAAAATTTAAATTTAAGTTTAAATAAAGAATTAAAAGAAGCTATAGAATTATCTAAGAAAGACTTTAAAGCAACTTTATTTATTGAAAATTTAAATATTAAAGATGTTAAAGAAGGATATTCAATTGATAATATTGAGCTAAATTTAGAGGCTGATTAAGAAGATGGTAATTAATCTTCTTTTTCTTTTCTTCAAGTTTATTAAAAGATTCTTGTAACAATTTAATATCTTCATCATGTTTTATAACTAAATCGTTAATATATTTTTGTCCAATCAATTCATTAGAAATATATTTACGCATTATTACAAAAGCATCCATGATAGCAATACTAACTTGGGTTGCAACATCAGATTTTAAAATAGTGGCAAGCATGGCTACACCTTGTTCTGTAAATACACGAGGATTTTTATATTTACCTCCACGAGTTTCAATATATTTATTTTTTTGGTCGAAAATTTCGTCCAAAAAAACTTTACTTTCTTCATCCGTTAATTTAAAACTAAATCTTTCTGGGAATTTTTGTGGATTATTTTTAACTGCTTCATTAACTCTTTTAGTCTCTACTCTATAAAGTTTTGCTAAATCAGAGTCTAGCATGACTTGCTTTCCTCTTATTTCATAAATCATATTTTCGATTTTTACTTCATTAGTTAATGTCGTATTCATATAAAATTCCCCCTTACTATATTGACCTTAAGCAAAATATAAATATAAGTTTGCAAATCAATAATGGTTTAATTATTTTTAGAAATATTTAAAATAATGCCAATAGATATCATTGTTACTAGTAGACTACTTCCTCCATAACTGAAAAAAGGAAGAGTGACTCCGGTTACAGGAATAAGACCAATAACAACACTTAAATTTAATATTGCTTGGATTATAATGCCTATTCCTAAGCCAAATGCTAAAAATTTGCCAAATAAATCATTAGTTTTTAAAGCAATTTTAAGGGTTCGATAAAAAATAAAGCCAAAGAAACTAGTAACAATTAGTACGCCTAGAAAGCCAAATTCTTCAGAAATAATTGAAAAAATAAAGTCGGTTTGTGGTTCCGGAAGATAAAAATGTTTTTGGTGAGAATTTAAAAAGCCTTGTCCAAGTAATCCGCCAGGACCAATGGCATATAAAGATTGAATAATTTGAAATCCGCTTCCTAAAGGATCTGACCAAGGATTTAAAAATGAAACAATTCGAGCCATTCTATAAGGAGCTATTATAATTAAGGCAACTATTCCTAATAAACCAATTAACCCAATTTTTAAGAAAAAAGATATTTTAACACCACTGATGAATATTAAAGAAACTAGGGTTAAAATAATAACCATTGCTGTTCCAAAATCTGGTTCAAGCATGATTAATAAAAAGAATAAACCTATTATAAAAAGAATTGGTAATACACCTTTTTTAATATATTTTAAATATTTTTGATTATTACTTAAGTATTTTGAAGTATAAATAATTAATCCGATTTTGGCAAATTCACTAGGTTGAATACCTAAACCGCCAAGTCCAAACCAACTTCTAGAACCATTTCTAATAGTACCTATCCCGGGAATTAAGACTAAAGCTAATAATAGAAAACATATTCCTAAGATGAGATTAGCTTTTTTTTGAAAAAAATGATAGTCAATTTGACTAAGTATGAGCATTAAAAAAAGGCCAATTAAAAAAAAGAAGCTTTGACTTTTAACAAATTTAAACGCATCATGAAATTTATATTCTGCCCAGATACTACTTGCAGAATATATCATAACAATGCCAAAGATAGCAATAATTACAACAGTTATTAAAAGAATTTTATCAATTTTTTTCTTCATATAATCAACTCTAGTTAAATTATATGTTTTTTTAATAAAACTATTTATTTGTCAAATATGCTTTTTTTTCGTCTAAGTTTCATAATATTTTGATATAATTAGTAATAAGAGGGTGGACGTATGAAAATTATCGTTACGGCTGGAGGAACAATGGGTCATATTAATCCGGCTTTAGCAATTATTGATGAATTTAAAAAGATGGAAAAAAATTTGGAAGTAATCTATGTAGGAACTCATAATCGAATGGAAAAAAATTTAATTCCTAAATTAGGTATAGATTATGTTCCTTTGACAATTTATGGTTTTACTAAAAATATTTTTTTAGATATTAAAAATATTTTTTGTATTAAAGCTGCTTTAAAAAAATGTCGAAAATTAATGCTTGATTTTAAACCAGATGTAGTTATTGGAGTTGGTGGCTATGTAACTTATCCGGTAATAAAAGCCGCAAAAGAAATGAATATTAAAACGTTTATTCATGAACAAAATAGTATTCCAGGTAAAAGTAATAAAATGATAGCTAAGTATGCTGATTTAATTGGAATAACTTTTGTTAAAAGTAAAGATTATTTTGAAACAAATGGTAAAATTATTTATACTGGACATCCATGTGGAGCAAAAGCAATAAGTATTCCGAAAAAAAATAAAAAAGATTTAGGCTTAACTAATGGTAAGAAATTAGTTACTTTTGTAGCGGGTTCCTTAGGAAGTGACTCACTTAATCATAAAGTAAAAAATTATTTATTAAGTATTGCTGATAAGGATTATGAAGTATGTTATATAACTGGAAAAATGCATTATGAAAATTTTATTAAAAATACTAATTTTCCTAAAAATGTTAAAGTTGTTCCTTTTGTAGAAGAATTACCAGGTTTATTAAAGATATCGGATATTGTGGTATCAAGAGCTGGAGCGGGAAGTTTATCAGAAATATTGGCTTTGGAAGTTCCATCAATTATTATTCCAAGTCCTAATGTGGCAAATAATCATCAATATTATAATGCTAAGGAATACTTTCAAAAAGGCTATGTTTTGATGTTAGAAGAAAAAGATATTACTTCTAAAAAATTAGAAGAAAGTATTGAAGATTTACTAGAAGATACAAGAAAAAGAGTTCATATGAAAACATTAATGCAAGAAGAAGCTACTTGTAATAGTGCAAAGATAATATATCAGGAAATTAAGAAATTAATTGAAAATAAATAAAGGAGTTTTCGTAATTCTTTTTTTTTGGTATAATTGACTAAAGTTGGTGATGAAAATGAAAGAACAAAATAAAAATTGGTTTAAAGAATTATTGCCTTATATTGTTATTTTAATTGCAGTTATTTTAGTGCGTTCTTTTTTAGTGACACCTGTAAGAGTTAGTGGGGAATCGATGGTTGATACATTAGATGGTGGCGAGATTATGATACTAAATAAATTAGGTGAAATTAAAAGGTATTCGATGGTTGTAGCAAATATTGTTATTGATAATAAAAGAGATGATACAGTTATTAAAAGAGTATATGGTTTACCAAATGAAAAAATCAAATGCGAAAATGGAATAATTTATATTAATGATAAAAAAATTGATGATGACTATGCTTATGGAACAACTTTTGATTTTGATGAAGTTCAGCTTGGTGAAGATGAATACTTTTTGCTTGGGGATAATAGAATAGTATCTTTAGACAGTAGATATGTTGGCCCGGTTAATAAAAAGGAAATTGAAGGGACAACATCGTTTATAATTTGGCCTTTTAATAAATTTGGTAAAGTTGAGTAAATTAGATTGCAATTAATAAATTTTTAGTTGTAAGAAATTATTGCTAGAGAAAAAAGTTGGTATTTATTTTATTAGAAAAAAATTATATAAAAATGCTATAAACTATATACATAAAAGGAAGTGACTCATATGGTAGATAAATCAAAAAATAAGATAGTAAATAAAGTTTTAAATGATAAATATACTTACATCACTTTTGAAAGCATAAAACATTTAGATGATTATGGAAATGAATATTGGTATGCTAGGGAAATTTCAAAGGCATTAGA
>CANQZD010000002.1 GCA_947628275.1 uncultured Bacilli bacterium
TTTTATTTATTAAATGATAAAATAGTCAAAAAGCTATTTACTAATGGTTCAAAAGCTAGTGAAGAATTTTTATATTTAATAATAAGTACAGTTCTAAAAATACCCAAAGAAAAACTAAAAAGAGATTTTAAATTATTACATCCCGAAATAGGATTAAACGATAAAAATATTAATTCTGAAGCTGATTTAGTATTTGAAAATGAAAATTATTATATATCATTAGAAATAAACTATAATAATTATAAAAGCTTAATAGGAAAAAACTTCTCATATGTTTGTATATTATATTTACGAGATATAAAGAATAAAAAAAATTATAAAAATCTAAAAGAAATATATAGCATAAATATTGATGGCTTTGATTATTTTGGAAGAAATGAATTTATATATGAAAGTGAATTAATAGAAAACAAATTACTACTAAAAAGGAATTTAGGAATTCATTATATAGATATAAATCTTGAATATTTACAAAAGTTGGGCTATAATGATATTATAAACAAAGAAGAAATAGAAAAAGCATGTTATATATTTGTATGTCAAAATGAAGAAATATTAGATAGGATATATGGTGATAGTTATATGAGTGAATTCAAAAAAGAAGCTGAAAAATTAAGCAGTGAACTAGATGAAATGTTTTACTATGATAAAGAAAAATTAGATCAAGAAATAGCTTTTAATAATGGGTTAACAAGAGGTAAAAAAGAGGGCATTGAAAAAGGTATAAAAGAAGGCTTGAAAGAAGGCAAAATTGCTGGAGCAAAAGAAAAAAGTCTTGAAATTGCCAAGAATATGTTAGAACAAAAAATTAATATTGATTTAATAGAAAAATCAACTGGACTAAGTAAAGAAGAAATAGAAAATATTAGATAGGATATATGGTGATAGTTATATGAGCAAATTCAAAAAAGAAGCTGAAAAATTAAGCAATGAACTAGATGAAATGTTTTACTATGATAAAGAAAAATTAGATCAAGAAATAGCTTTTAATAATGGGTTAACAAGAGGGAAAAAAGAAGGTTTGAAAGAAGGCAAAATTGAAATAGTAAAAAAAATGTTATCTCGTGGTGATAGTTTAGATGATATTAAAGAAATAACTGGTTTATCAAAAGAAGAAATAGAAAATATTTAAAAAACCCCGTTTCTATATTCAAGAAACTGAGGTTACAATAAATTTGCTAGAATAAGTATATCTAACAAAAATTGGGGGATAAAAATATTCCCCTTTATTTTATACTATTTTATAACACTATGGTGTCCCAGGTAGGATTTGAACCTACGGCGTTTCGCTTAGGAGGCGAACCCTCTATCCACCTGAGGTACTGGGACTTAATAATATCTTATCACAATTTTAAAACCTTTGTAATAAAAATATAAATATGGTATCATATATTTAGAAAGAGGTGACGATTTGACAAAGTTTAAAACCTTTATAGCAGCCATCTTGTCAGTTCTTGTTATAATTGCTTTGATTGGTTTTACTGGTTGTTATACGATAAAGCATCATATTAACAGTGAAATGATTAAACAAACTATAACTGATAATGATTTTAGTGGATTTTTAGATAATGTTTATCAAGAACATCAAGACTTACTAGAAAACACTAAAGAAGTTTTTAATATTTTACATCTTCCTGAGGATGCTATTGAACAAATTATTAATACTGATGCTACTAAAAATTTTTTAGGCATCTATGTTGCTAATAGTGTAGATGCCATTTTAGGAGAAAAAACAACTCATTTTTTAACTAAAGAAGATTTAAAGTCGTTACTTAAAGATAATTTAGACATTTTGCAACAAAATATGCCTAGTGAAGAAAAAAACTTTTTAGAAAATTATGAAAATAAAGCTTATGAATATCTTGATATTCATGGTGATGAAATAATTTCATATTTCCCTAATCCCCAAGATATTTTAAAAGAAGTAAATCAAGATGAAATTAAAATAACGGGTAACATATCTTTAAAAGATGCTATCACAATTTTAAATTTCATTTCTAATTCTCAATTTCTACTTATTTATGCAATTAGCATTCTGATAATATTATTACTTATTTATTTGCTTAAAAGACCAATCCAATGGTCAAAATACTTTACTTTTATTTTTACTAGTTATGCCTTTATTATGATTGCTGTTGAAATTATTATTTTGACGATTATTAAAAAGATTTTTATGAATGAATTAGACAACATAAAAAATATTATTAACTATTTAATAAATGGGGTTAGTAAAACTTTATGGCTTTTTATCATTCCCGCAATTATTCTTGCTATAATTAGTTATATATTTTATCGAAAAAAAAAGGAGATTTTAAAACATGCGCAAGTATCTAACAAATTATCTAATTGAAGTAGAAAATTTACTTCACAAAAATCATTTAACTAAAGAAGAATTAGAAAACTTAAAAACTAAAATTATGTTTTTTCAACATGAACGATTAATTCATTTGATTGTAACTTTGTTTTTTAGTTTATTTGCTATCATTTTTATGATTTTAGGAGTATTAAGTTATTATTTCTTAATAATCTTTGCTATATTATTAGTTTTTGTGATATTTTATATTTATCATTATTATTTTTTAGAAAAAAAAATTCAATATTTATATACTTTATATGATAAATTAAGAGAAAGAGAGTAGTGATATTATGACATTATGGGAAGATTTAGAATATCGAGGCTTAATTAAAGATGTAACCAATCCGATATTAAAAGAAAAATTAAATCAAGGTGGTCTATCTTTTTACATTGGAGCAGACCCTACTGCTGAGAGTTTGCACATTGGTCAATTTCCAACCTTTTTAATGGTAGAAAGATTAAAAAGAGCTGGTCATAAACCTTATATACTAGTTGGTGGGGCAACCGGAAGAGTTGGTGACCCAAGAGGAACAGGTGAAAGAGAAAAAGCCGATATCAAAGTTATTGAGAAAAACTTTGTAAAAATTAAAAAACAAATGCAGCAATTATTTGGCAATGATGTAACAATTGTTAATAACTATGATTGGTTTAAAGACATTAATTATATTGATTTTTTAAGAGATGTAGGCAAATATATTAACGTTAATTATATGCTAAATAAAGATTTAGTTAAAAGACAATTAGATATTGGTATTTCTTATGCTGAATTTTCTTACATGTTAATTCAAGGTTATGATTTTAAAAAATTATATGATTTATATGGAGTAACCTTACAATTTGGTGGTTCTGATCAATGGGGAAATTTAACAACGGGAATTGAATTAATTAGAAAATTAAATAATGAAGAAGTTTTTGCTTTTAGTATGCCTTTAACAACTGATTCTAATGGTATGAAATTAGGTAAGTCTTATGGTAATGCTCTATGGCTTGATAAAGAAAAAACTTCCAGTTATGAATTATACCAATATATGTTAAATTTTGAAGATGTAATGATGGAAGATTATTTAAAAAGATTTACTTTCTTAACTAAAGAAGAAATTGATAACATTATGAAAGAACATAATTTAAAACCGGAACTTCGTCTTGCTCAGAAAAAATTAGCTGAAGAAGTAATTACATTTTTACATGGCAAAGATGAATATCTTCATGCCAAAGAAGTATCCGAAGCTTTATTTACAGGTAATGTAGCATCTTTAACTGACGAAGAAATCTTACAAGTATTTAAAGGAGTTCCAACATTTAATTATCAAGAAGATGAAGTATTAATTGACATTTTAGTTAATAATCAAATTACCTCATCTAAAAGAGAAGCAAGAGAATTTTTAACCAATAATGCTATTAGCATTAATGGTCAAGTTATTAATGACGAAAATGCTAAATTGCCTAGGGAAAGAAAATATAATATAATAAGAAGAGGCAAGAAAAAATATTATATTCTTACTAAATAATTTTATCTTTTATAAAAACTATTATACGGGGGAAGTGAGAAAATGGATTACATTGGTTTGCCAGATGATGTTTTATTTTTAGTAAAAGATATTGACTAATGTCTATTAGCTAAAGATTATGAAAGAACATATTTTTTAATTATTAGTTATGGAAAAATGATTCCTCAATTAAATCGCCAATTATATCTTGAAATTTTGTTAAATCATCTTAGTAAATTTATAAATCGAGAAGATATTTGTCTTAAAATAGCAAATAATACTATTACTATTAATAAAAAATTGTTAGAGTTAAATAAATATTTATTAACGAAAATTAAACAAATTAAACAACCAACTGATGAACAAAATTATTTATTATTAACTTTAATTAAAAATTTTTGGCTTATCAGTCATTATGAAACGGATTGTGCTTTAGTAAATATTAATCCTGAACGAACATATTATTATGATAAAAATAAACAAGAGATAACAGCTAAATTTGCCCAAAATGAAGAATTAAAATTAAGTATAAAGTAAATTTATAAAAACCATAATATTAATGGTGAAGTATTATGAAACAAAATTTATTTTTAGATGCTGCCTTACCATTAGAAAAAGATTATTTAATTGCTAGTCAAAAAGAAAAAAATGTTTTAATAAAGCATTATTATGTTAAAGAAGAAAAAAACTATAAAATTAAGCATGATAAAGGTGATTATTTTACTATTTCTTTTGATGATATAGTTATTTATCAAGAAAGTAAAAGTCTCGAAAAAATTATTTCAAAAATTTTTAAAATGTTTTTAAAAAAATATCATCATGGAGGAACAATCTTGATTTTAGGTTTAGGTAATTCTAGTATTTTAGGTGATTCTTTTGGTATCAAAACTTTAAATAAAATTATAGCTACTAATCATTATAATGATATTTATACTATTCCTAAAGTAGCTCTTTTTTCACCTGAAACAACTAATAAAACGGGCATTTCATCTTTTAAGTTAATTTCCATGGTTATTAAAGATTTAAAACCAGATATTATTGTATTAATTGATTCTTTAGTAACTACTGATAATCAGCATATCAATCGTACTTTAGAAATTAATGATTGTGGTATTGTTTATGCTGATGCTTTAAAAGATAATAAATGTATCAATTCAAAAACTTTTAATATTCCCGTTATTACTATTGGTTATCCTACTTTATGGAATTGTAAAAAAGCCTACTATACTAAATTAAATTTAGAAGAAGATATTAGAATAATGAGTAATATTATTGCCAAAGTAATAAATCAAATAATTATGTCATAAACTGACATTTTTTTTAATATTAATTTTGTATAATACTAATGGTGAAAAAAATGAAAAGATTTAAAAGTTCTAAAAAGCCTTCACTTAAATTTAAAATAATTAGTTTTATGATTTTATTTTCTATAGGCTTTTACTATGTTTTTTCTTATTTTATTAGTCCAGAAACTATTCTTGAAAATCTTAAAGAAAGATACTTTAATGATCATAATATCATTACTTACTATATTAATGATTTATTTGGTAGTCCAAAAGAAGATATGGGGTTTGGTAAAACAAAATATATAGCTGATCCGACTCCTTTAGAAAATAAAATAAATCCTGTAGTTTATCTATATAGTTCTCATCAAACAGAAGAATATTATGCTGATTTATTAATGGAACATGATATTATGCCTAGTGTTATGACTGCTAGTTATATTTTAAGAGAAAAATTAAATAATTTAAAAATTAATACTATGGTTGAAACTAATGATATAAACGCTATTTTAACTAAACAAAATTGGAATTATTCGAAAAGTTATGATGCTAGTCGTCTTTTATTAGAACAAGTCAAAATAAATCATCCTACTTTAGATATTTTTATTGATATCCATCGTGATTCAATTCCTTATGAAAATTCTACTTTAGTAACCAATGATTTATCTTATGCTAAAGTTTTATTTGTGATTGGTACTGAACATGAAAATTATCAAGAAAATGAAGCCTTTGCTAGCCAAATAAGTGAAGCAATGAATAATCTTGTTCCTAATATATCTAAAGGCATATTAGAAAAAAATGGTCAAGGAAATAATGGTGTATACAATCAAGATTTTTCTTCAAAAACAATCTTAATTGAAGTTGGTTCTTCATATAATTATATAGCTGAAGTAACTGCTACAATGGATATATTAGCTAAAAGTCTTGCTTCAGTAGTAGGAGAGCAAAATGGATAAGTCTAAGAAGCCAAATTGGCTTTTAAGAATTCTAGGAATTCTATTTGTAATTTATTTATCTTTAACTATTGCTATTAATACCGGTTATTATGAAGCTAAACTAAGTGAAAAAACTACCATTACTGAAGAAAGTATGCGGAAGTTTGAAGAAGACGTTAAAAATGGTGAAGAAGTTGACATTAAAGATTATGTAACTAATACATATGAAGATTATTCAAGTAATACTAGTAAAGCTGGAATAAAAGTTGCTAATGTAGTTGAAAAATTTATGACTAATGGTATTAATGATATTATTGATATTTTAAAAAAGTTATTTACTTAAAATTAAACTTTAATTGTCAACCAGTTTAATTTTTTGTATAATATCCCTAGGTGAGACCGATGGATTTTATAAAACAAGAAAATATTCGAAACTTTTCTATCATTGCCCATATTGATCATGGTAAAAGTACTCTAGCAGACCGAATCTTAGAAATAACTGGTTCTGTAAGTAATCATGAAATGAAAGATCAAATGTTAGATAGCATGGATTTAGAAAGAGAAAGAGGTATTACGATTAAACTAAATGCCGTAGGTCTAGAATATGAATATCAAGGTGAAAAATATTTACTTAATTTAATTGACACCCCGGGTCATGTTGACTTTTCTTATGAAGTAAGTCGTTCTTTAGCCGCTTGTGAAGGCGCAATATTAGTAGTTGATGCTACCCAAGGAATTGAAGCTCAGACTTTGGCTAATTTATATTTAGCTTTAAATGTTGATTTAAAAATAATTCCAGTTATTAATAAAATTGATTTACCTAATGCTAATATTCCAAAAGTAAAAGAAGAATTACAAAAAGTTTTAGGTTTCAAAGAAGAAGAAATATTATTATGCAGTGGAAAAACTGGCGTTGGTGTAAAAGAGTTATTAATTGAAATTATAAAAAAGATTCCCCCTCCAAAAATTGCTAATCAAAAACCTTTAAAAGCTTTAATATTTGATAGTTATTTTGATCCTTATAAAGGAGTAGTAGGGTTAATTAAAGTTTTAGAAGGTGAAGTTAAAATAAAAGATGAAATAACCTTAATGGCTAGTGAAAAATCTTTTATCGTTAATGAATTAGGAATTCATACTCCTAAAGAAAAACCGTTAACTTGTTTAAAAAGTGGTGAAGTAGGTTATCTATGCGCGGCTATTAAAGATATTTCTTCCTTTGCCGTAGGTGATACGATAACTTTAAAAAATAATCCTGCTAAGACAATGATTCAAGGATATCAACCGATGAAACCTATGGTTTATTCCGGAATTTTTCCTATTGAACCCAATAAGTTTGAAGCTTTAAAAGAAGCCTTCGAAAAATTAAAACTTAATGATGCAGCTTTAACTTATGAAGTTGAAAATAGTGATGCTTTAGGCTTTGGCTTTCGTGTTGGTTTTTTAGGCCTTTTACATATGGATATTATTACCACGCGAATTGAAAGAGAATTTCAAATATCCGTTATTGTAACAAGTCCTAATGTTGTCTACAAAGTTTATCAAACAAATAATGAATTAGTTTTAGTGGATAGTCCTAATAAAATGCCTGAACAAGTTAAAATAAAAAGCATTGAAGAACCTTTTATATATACCAATATCATTGTTCCTCAAGAATATATTGGAGCAATTATGGAACTATGTCAAAATAAAAGAGGTATTTATAAAACAATGGAATATTTAGATGAAACTAGAGTTAATATTCATTATGAATTACCTTTATCAGAAATTGTTTATGATTTCTTTGATAAACTAAAAAGTAAAACTAAAGGCTATGCTTCTTTTGATTATGAATTATGTGGCTATAGAGAATCTAATTTAGTAAAAATGAATATCTTACTAAATGGGGAAATTGTTGATGCCTTATCAATCATTGTTCATAAAGATTTTGCTTATCAACGAGCTTTAGCAATGACTAAAAAATTAAAAGAATTAATTCCTAGACAATTATTTCAAGTCCCAATTCAAGCTCAAATTGGTTCTAAAGTAATCGCCCGAGAAAACATCAGTGCAATGCGTAAAAATGTTTTGGCTAAATGCTATGGTGGTGATATAACTCGTAAAAGGAAATTATTAGAAAAGCAAAAAGAAGGTAAAAAGAAAATGAAACAAATTGGTAGTGTTGAAGTTCCTAAAGAAGCCTTTTTAGCTATTTTAAACAGTGATGAAGAATAATTATTGACTTCATCTTTTTTTTGTGTATAATATGTATTAGCTAAAAAAGGGGGATTTTTTTATGGAAAAAAATGAACAAAAAATAATTGAATTAGCTTTAAATGGTTATTCTAATCAAGAAATAGCCAATAAATTATTAATAAATGTTAGATTTGTTGATAAAACAATTAGTGATTTAAACAATCCTAAAGAAGGAATTTATAATCAAGATATTTATTATAAAATCATTATGGAAAAATCTTTACATAATATAAATGTTATTGATAAAGATTTATTAGATGAAATAATCAAAATGATTTTTAAAGGTTACATGGCTATTGAAATTGCCGTTATGTTAAATTTACACCGTCAACAAATGGAACAAATTTTAAATTCCTTAAAAAATAATATTAACAGTTATTATGATAATCAAACTAAAACTAAAATTTTTGCTAAATTAAGTCAAAATAATAATCTTAAAAGTCATGTTAAGTACCGCAGAATCTTACAATTAGAAAAAAATTATCCTGGTCTTAAATTAGAAGATTATGGTTATGATGTATGTTTCTATCGTAGTTGGCAAAAATATCATCAAGTAGTTTATGATTTTTTAAATAATGGGTTAGATGTATTTACTTTAAGTTATAAATATAATTTTTCACCATCAACTATTCGTAATATTTTAACGGGAAAAGATCCTGGTCAATTCATTGAATATAATTATCAATCCGAGACAGTTCAAAAAATTAAAGAATTATATTGTCAAAATAAAAAAACAAATAATAATGATAATTTACTACCTAGTACTGACAAACAAGATTTAATAAAAATTGAAAAAATTGTTCGCAATGGTCGTTTTTGGATTTTATTTTTACTAACATTTAGAATTTCTTATCAAGATTTAGCCAGAATGTTTAAAATTACTAATGTCAAAAGACTTCGTAACGATTTATTACAAAAAGCTGATGAATTAAATACTAGTTATCGAAAAGCTTTATTATATTTAGAAGCTAATTATAACTCTGAGAATTATAATCAAGCCTTAAATTTTTATAAAGAATATCTTCAAGCTAAAAAAACAAATCCTGAAAAAGCCAAAGAAATGCTTAAAACAATTGATGATCAAGAATTTATAAAATTATTAAAATCATCTAAAAAATTATCTCAAATGACTGAAGAAGAACATCGTTTAATTGCTGATTATTGGGTTAAATATGCTTTATGTTCTAGGGCTTTTCCATATCATTATGAAACCCTTTATAAATATTGCTTACCATATCATGAAGAAGAATTAAAGAAAATAATTAACTTCAATAGAGAAACAAGTAGTTTGTACTATCGTCGTTATAAAAGAGGCTAAAATGACTGTTAACGATTATATAATTCAAGCTGCCTTGAAAGGTCAAAAAAATAAAGAAATAGCTGATAGTTTAGGAATAACTGAATACTATGTAATAAAAAGAATTAATTCATTTAATCAAAAGACTATTGATAATATACTATTTTCTAAAAATTATTTTAATAATTTAATTGATAAAGATTTACTAGATGAAATTATTGCCTTAGTTTTAAAAGATACAATGCTTATTGAAATAGCTATTAATAAAAATATGAAAGTTTCGGATATTAAAAAATTAATAGCTAACTTAGATAAAAAATCAAGTCCTTTTTATAATCAAGAATTATATTTAAAAGTTAAAGATAAAATCGATAAAGTAAATAAATCTTATGACCCTAAATATTATAAAAGATTATATAACTTAGAAAAAGAAGGCTATAATTTAGAAAACTATTCTAAAGATATTATTATTAAAAAATATTATAGTTTAAAAAAATATTATTTATTAATGCTGGAATTTCAACAAAATGAATTTTCCAATTTTATGACTTTAACTAGTAAATATCATTTAACAAGTAATATAATTAATTTAATAGTTAACGAAAAAGATAGTTATCATTTTTTAGAAAATTATGTAGATGCTTTTAGCAAATATCAAATTAAAAAAGTTTATTTAGAAAGACAAGAAAATCCTTATCATCCACGAATTAGTTATTGTGAAAAAACTGATCCTAAATTAATTAGTACTCAAAAAAATAGTAGCTTTTGGCTTTTAATAATGTTACATTTTCGTTTAAATATTTCTAGTTTAGCTACTTTACTAGATATTAAAGACGTTAAGCGACTACATTATATTATTAGTAATAAAGCTAGTGAAAATCCTAAATTTTATAATGCTTATATGTATTTAAATACAACAGTATCATCAAATGAAAATAATATTAAGGCTGCTAAAATGTTTTATAAAAAATATTTGTTGATGCGAAAAATTGATTTAAACCAAGCTAAAAAAATGTTAGATATTTTAAAAGACCAAGAATTTCATGATTTGTTAAATAGTAAAAAAGCTTTAAAAGATATGACTAAAGAAGAATTACTAATAGTCACTAATTATTGGCTTAAATATGCTTTAGCAAATAAAAATCTTCCTTATAGTCAAGCCAGTCTAAATAAATATTGTCGACCTATAAACCCTAAGGAAGTTCAAAAAATTGAAGAATTTAATCAAGAAACATTACAAATGTTTAAAAGAAAATCATTATGGGGTAATTAATTTTACTCTTTTTTTTAGCTTATCTTTCTTATTAATTTTTCTTCTTCATTAATTACATAATTAGTTGTATTTACTAAAGTTGTTAAATAAAATTTTAAAAGCCATAATTTATTAGTTAAAGAAGGATATTTATCTTTAGCATATAAAGCAAGAGGAATAACGTATTTTTCTGTTTCAGCTAAATATTTTTTCATTTTTTCAATAGAAAAAGCATTATTCATAGTTGAAAGATTATGAATTCTATCTACTAATTTTATAATAATTGCTTCAATATTATTTCTAATATTTTCATAATATATATCTAAACATTCTTCTTTAGACATATTTGCCTTTTTAACAAAAGTTAGCAAATATACAATTTTTTTAATATCTTCATTAATGTCTATTAAATCTAAATCGGCATTTTGATCTTCTACGGTATCATGAAGAAGGGAACCACTTATTATAGTATCGCTATCTAATTGAACACCAATGGTAAAAAAAGCAACACTTAAAGGATGAATTATATATGGCTCCCCACCTAAACGTTTTTGATTTTGATGAACTTCTTTAGCAAATGGTAAAGCAATTAAAGAATTTTTATATTGCTTTTGTTCACAATAATTTTCTAAAAAATGATACATATTTTTAACATCTAATTCCTTTTTTACTTCCATCATTAAACCTCTTTTCTATTGACAATATATCACAACCAAAATTATAATAAAAATATATATTATTTATATATAATATAACTGGAGGTTATAATGAATTTAGATTTATGGAATTTGTTTTATGAAGTTGCTAAAACTAAAAATATTTCTAAAGCTAGTGAAAAATTACATATTTCTCAACCAGCCATCACTAAACAAATAAAAAAATTAGAAAGTATCTATAATTGCAAATTATTTATTAGAAATCAAAAAGGAGTTATTTTAACTAAAGAAGGTAATTTAATATTTAACGATATAGAAGAAGCTATAAACTTACTTTCTAAAGCTACCCAAAAAATTAAAGATGGTCAAGATTTATTAGTTGGAACAATTAGAATAGGAATTAGTACAACTTTAGCCAAAAACTTTTTGATGCCATATATTAAAATGTTTCATAAAGAATATCCTAATGTTAATTTTGAAATAAGCACTGATCCAACTAGTAAATTAAAAGAAGAATTAAAAAAAGGAAATATTGATTTTATTATTAATAAATTTCCTTTAATTATAACTGATGATTTATGGTATCAAAAATTAGGAACTTTAGAAGATATATTTGTCGTAAGTAAAGATTATCATGAATTAATTAATCAAAAAATTAATTTAAAAGACTTAATTAAATATCCAATCTTAATGCAAAAACAACCATCAAGTTCTAGAGATTATATTGAAAAATATTGTAAAGAAAATAAAGTTACTCTACATAGTGTAATTGATGCTGCATCTTCCAATTTATTAATCGAATTTACTAAAATAGGTTATGGTGTTGGTGTCGTAACCAAAGAATATGTTTTAAAAGAATTAAATAATCAAGAACTATATGAATTAGATGTTGTTCCCAAAATTCCAGAAAGAGATTTTGGCATTATTTGTTTAAAACAAAATTATTTTAGTAGATGTTGTGAAACATTTCTAAAAATGATAGAAAAACAATAATAGATGACCAAAGTTAGTAAAAGCTTGTGCTCAACTTAATTATAATTTTATTTTACATCAATTTAAATTAATGTTAAAATGTTGCAAAGAGAGATGAAAAATATGAATGAATTTTTAGTAGGGTATACAGGTTTTGTTGGTTCTAATATTAATGATAAGCATGAATTTACAAAATGTTTTAATTCTAAAAATATTACCGAAGCTTTTGGTTTAAATCCTGATATTTTAGTTTATTGTGGAATCCCAGCCCAAAAATTTATTGCTAATGCTAATCCTGATGAAGATTTTAAAATTATCTTAAATGCTATAGAAAATATTAAAAAAATTAATCCCAAAAAATTGGTTTTAATTTCAACTATTGATGTATATGATAATCCAGTAAATGTTGATGAAGAAACTATGTTTGAAGTAAGTAAAGATGCATATGGTAAAAATCGAAAATATTTAGAAGATTGGGTTATTAACAATCTTCAAGATTATCATATTATTAGACTTCCTGGTTTGTATGGCAAAAATTTAAAGAAAAATTTTATATATGATTTAATTAATATTATTCCTAGTATGCTAAAAGAAAATAAATATGAAGAATTATTATCTAAAAATAATGATTTAGAAAAATATTATTATAAAAGTGATAATGGCTTTTATAAATGTCGGGAATTAACTAAAGAAGAACATCAAAAATTAAAAAAAATTTTTAATGATTTAGGTTTTTCAGCTTTAAACTTTACTGATAGTCGAGGCTCATTTCAATTTTATAACTTAAATAATTTATGGGAACATATTTTAAATGTTATTAAAAATGATATTAAAATTTTAAATGTTGCCACGGAGCCAATTACGATTAAAGAATTATATTATTATCTATTTGCTAAAGATTTTAACAATGAAATTAGTAATGTTATTCCAAATTATAATTTTAAAACTAAATATGCTAAATTATTTAATGGACATAATGGTTATATTTATAATAAAGATTATGTTTTAGAAGATATTAAAAAATTTGTTTTAGAAAGAAAGTAGGGATTTTAATGAAAATAGCTATTTCTAATATTGCTTGGTCTAAAGACGAAGATTCAAAAATGTATGAATATTTAAAAAAAAATGATATTACTTCTTTGGAAATTGCTCCCACAAGAATAATTGAAGAAAATCCTTATAATCATTTAGATGAAGCACAAAAAATAGCTCAAGAATTAAAAAATAATTATCAATTAGATATTGTGTCTATGCAATCAATTTGGTTTGGCAAAAAAGAAAATATTTTTGTAAGTGAAGAAAATTATCAAATATTAGTTGATTATACTAAAAAGGCCATTTTATTTGCCCATGCTATTGGGTGTCCTAATTTAGTTTTTGGCAACCCAAAAAATCGAAATATGGATAATTATGAAAAAGATTATCCAATTGCCTTAAATTTTTTTAAAGAAATTGGTCAATTTGCTTTAAACAATAATGTAGTAATTGCTCTTGAACCTAATCCAACCATTTATAACACAAATTTTTTAAATACTACTAAAGAAGCTCTTGATTTTGTAAAAAAAATCGCTTTACCTAGTGTTAAAATAAACTATGATTTAGGAACCGTTATAGCAAATAATGAAGAATTAACTATTATTGAACAAAATCTTGAGTATATTAACCATATTCATATTAGCGAACCAAATTTAGAAATAATTCAAAATCGTCATCTTCACCAAGAATTAGCTAATATTTTAAAAACCAAAAATTATAATAAAGCTATTTCTATTGAAATGAACAAAAGCAATTTTCAAAATATAGCAAGTGTGTTACAATATGTAATAGAAATTTTTAGGTGAGAGTTATGAAAACAAAAAAAATTAATGGTGTTCCGGATTTTACAGTTAAAGAATACAAAAAAAAACAAAATAAATATTGCTTATTAATTCCTATTCTAAATGAAGGTGAAAGAATTAAAAATGAATTGCAAAGAGCCCAAAAGAAAAATATTGGTTCAATAGTAGATATAATCATTTGTGATGGAAAATCAAGTGATGGTAGTACTGATGATAAAATTTTAAAATCATATGATGTAAATACATTACTTACTAAAACTGGTGATGGTCGTCAAGGTGCTCAATTAAGAATGGGAATTTATTATGCATTACAAAAAGGATATGAGGGAATTATAACAATTGATGGCAATAATAAAGATAGTATTGAAGATGTTCCAAAATTTATAAAAAAATTAGAAGAAGGCTATGATTTTGTTCAAGGCTCACGTTTTATTAAAGGTGGTGAAGCCATTAATACCCCAATAATTAGATATTTATCAGTTCGCTTTATCCATGCTCCAATAATTTCCATTACTGCTCATAAATGGTATACTGATACAACTAATAATTTTCGAGCTTATTCTAAAGAATATTTAGAAAATGAAAATGTTCAACCATTAAGAGATATATTTGTTACATATGAATTATTAGCTTATTTATCAGTTAAAGCTGATCAATTAAAAATGAAAACATGTGAAATTCCGGTAAAAAGAGAATATCCCAAAAACGCCAAAACACCTACTAAAATTAGTCCTATAAAAGGTAATTCTGATTTAATGAGAATATTATTTCAAAATTTATTTCATAAATATGATGTAAAAAACATCAAAAGAAAGTAGTGATAATATGCAAGTAAATAATCTCAACAATAACCTAGGGGGGGGGGTTAGTCGTGCTACAATTTACGATTGGACTAGATTATTTGCAACAATATTTGTTGTAATAGGGCATAGTGCATATTTAGAAATAAATTCTTTATATGGACATATTAACTATGTTTTACCATCATTTACTAATTCGTTGTATACTAATCTATTACCTTTACTAGAAAAAGTAATAAGTGTTATCTACACATTTCATATGCCATTATTTTTTATTTTATCAGGGGCCGTTTTAGCACTTAAACCCTTAGGCTCATTTGAAAAAATATTTAAATCAAAAACTAAAAGATTGTTAATTCCTTATTTTATATATGGCTTATTATTTATGATTCCGATTAAATATTTTGGTAATTTTTATACCCTTAAATCACTACCAAAAGTAGTTAGTGGTTTTCTAATTGGTACTGAAGGTTCTCATTTATGGTTTTTACCAGCCCTTTTTTGGATTTTCATCATTTTTACTATTTTAAAAAAAGCTTGTCAGAAGTTTAATATAGATAATCCATATATCATTTTATTAATAAGTGGAATTATTCAATTATTTTATCAATATATACCTTTCAACATTTTATGTTTACAAAATGGCATTCAATATATCTTTTGGTTTTCATTAGGCTATTGTTTTGAATATGAAAGGTCAAAATGTGAAAAATGGAATATGAAAAAAACTTGCTTAGCTTTTCTAATTTTATTAGCTATAGAGGTTTTAAATACAAAATTTAATTTAATAAATCCCTTTTTTCTAATTATCTGTGGTTCATTTATGACTTATTTATTTGCTGATATATGTAACAGAGTATTTAAAAACGTTACTAATTCTAAAATTTGGAAATTAATCATTAATAATTTATTCTTTGTTTATTTGTTTCATGACCCTTTAGAATATATTGTTTTAAGAGTTTTTATGAATTCACATTTGCTGAGTAGTGCATTTGGGTGTATACTATATGTACTACTAAGAACTGTGGGAATATTTGCAATCAGCATTATCTTAGGCGAGGTAGTAGTATATTTAAAAAAATGTTTTAGTAAAATTTTAGATTAAAATTAATAGAAAGGCTATACAGGGTGTTGTAATGGAGTACGATAAAATTATTATAGGAGCTGGAATATATGGATTATATGCAGCCTTATATTGCGGTAAGAAAGGGGAAAAAGTTTTAGTCTTAGAAAAAGAGGATAATGCATTTAAAAGAGCAACATATATCAATCAAGCCCGAGTTCATATGGGTTATCATTATCCGAGAAGTTATTCTACAGCAATTAAATCAGCACATTATTTTGAAAGATTTAATCAAGATTATGGGTTTGCAATTTTATCAAGTTTTGACCAAGTCTATGCCACAAGTTCTAAATTTAGTTGGACAGACGCTAAACAATTTAAAAAATTTTGCCAAAATGCGGATATTTTGTGTGATGAAGTAAGCACAAGCAAATATTTTAAAGAAGGAATGTGTGATGGAGCTTTTCTTACTAAAGAATATACTTATGATGCTCAAATTTTAAAAGATTATTTTTTAAAAGAAATTAAAAAATATAAAAATGTAACTATAAAATTTAATGAAGATATTACTGATATTAAAAAACAATCTAAAACTTATGATATTAAAACTAATACCGGAATATATAAAAGTGGTTATGTTTTAAATGCAACTTATGCCAGTGTAAATCAAATTCACGAAATGCTTGGTTTTGAACCATTTAAAATTAAATATGAATTATGTGAAATCATTTTATGTACGGTTCAAGAGAAATTTAAAAATGTTGGAATAACCGTCATGGATGGTCCATTTTTTTCAATTATGCCTTTTGGAAAAACTGGTTATCACTCTTTAACTAGCGTAACTTTTACTCCACATAAAACGTCATATGATAGTTGTCCAACCTTTGAATGTCAAAAAAATTTAAAAGATAATTATTGCAGTCCTCAAAAGTTAGGTAATTGTAATAATTGTCCTCATAAACCTCAAAGTGCTTGGCCATATATGTCTAACTTAGCCAAAAAGTATTTAAAAGATGAATTTGGCTTTGAATATGTTGGCTCTTTATTTTCAATGAAACCAATTCTTAAAGCTAGTGAAATTGATGATTCAAGACCAACTGTAATTAAAAAATTTAGTACAAATCCAACTTTTATAAGTGTATTGTCTGGAAAGATTAATACTGTATATGATTTAGATGAGGTGTTATAATGAATAAAGAAAAAAATTTTATATCTGCAGTTGTATATGTTCGAAATGATGAAAAAATAATTAAAAAATTTGCGTCAAAGTTAGATCAGATATTAGCTGAAAAGTTCTTAAAATATGAAATTATTTTTGTTAATGATGAATCTACAGATAAGTCATTAGAAGAAATTAAATTGTTTGCTGACACAGTTAAAAATGCTACTGTAAGTGTAGTTAATATGAGTTATTATCAAGGTTTAGAATTGTCTATGAATGCTGGCGTTGATTTAGCAATTGGCGATTTTGTATATGAATTTGACAATGTTTATATGGATTATAATTTAGATTTAATTTTTGAAATTTATAAAAAATCATTAGAAGGTTATGATATTGTTAATGCTAGTAGTAAAGCCAAAAGGAAAAAATCTTCATCTTTATTTTATAAATTATTTAATCGCTTTGCTAATTATCAATATAAAATTGATACTGAAACTTTTCGGATTGTTTCAAGAAGAGCTATCAATCGAATGAATGCAATGAATAAAACAATTCCTTATCGTAAAGCTATTCAGGCTAATTGTGGTTTAAAAATAACAACAATTTATTATGATATTATAAATAAAATCACTAAAAAAGTTGATAAACAATTAAAAAAAGAGCGTGGTAAAAATGCTTTTGATGCTTTAATATTATTTACTGATGTAAGTTATAAAGCTACAATTATTTTAACAATGATTATGTTTTTGTTTAGTTTATTTGGTAGTATTTACACTCTAGTTGTTTTCTTTACTAAACAAACAGTTGAGGGCTGGGCTTCAACGATGTTATTCATGTCTTTTGGTTTTACTGGGGTATTTCTAATTTATGCAATTATAATTAAATATTTATCAATAATTTTAAATTTAATATTTAAAAAAGCTAATTATTTAATTGAATCTATTGATAAATTAAATTAAGAAAGAGTGATATAATTGATTAATTCATTAAAAAAAAATAAAAAAGGAATAATAATTATGTTATTATCTTCTTTTTGTGTATGCGTAGGACAATTATTTTGGAAATTATCTGTTGATAATAATCTTTTATACTTGTTAGTTGGCTTTGGACTATATGGTTTAGGAGCTTTGCTTATGCTTTATGCATATAAATTTGGGAGCCTATCAGTTTTACAACCAATGTTAAGTGCTAATTATATTTTTACCATTATTTTAGCTTCGATAGTTTTAAAAGAACAAATATTTTGGTATGATTTCTTAGGTATTATAATTATTATAATTGGTGTCGTTTTAATCGGAGGTGGCGATAATGATTAAATATTATTTATTGCTAGTTTTAATGACTTTAATTGGTGCAGTAGCCTCATTTTTCTTAAAAAAAGCTTCAAAAAGTCAAACCATCTTAAAACTTATCAAAAATTATAATCTTTATTTAGGGGGTTTTTTATATTTATTATCAGCAGTATTAAATATTTACTTATTAAAGTATTTAGATTATTCACTTGTCTTACCAATGACATCAATAACTTATATTTGGACTTTAATTATTTCATATCAATTTTTAAAAGAAAAAATAAGTTTAAAGAAAATTATAGGGGTTTTTATTATTATCACTGGTGTAATCATATTAGCAATATAGGAGGAAATTATGAAGTATATAAAAAAATATTATATTTATGCAATTGTATTTTTACTGATAGGTTTAAGTATTTTTTTTAGATTACCTAAAGAAAATAAAACTTATAAAAATGGCGATGCAACTTATCATACTTTACTAACTATTAAAGCCTATGATGAAAATCCAATTAGTGTTCATAAATTTTTACCTATAGTTTCTTTAGGAAATAAAGAGGATAAAGAAATTATTTGGGGAGCAACAGTAAAAGATGCTCAAGGAAATTATTACTATACTTCTTTTTCAGCCGCAGGTTTTATTTGCCCATACATATTTATGAAATTATTTTCTCTACCAATTAATGAATCTAGTTTATATATTTTTAATAGTATAATTTTAATTATTTCTTTATTTTTAACAATTAAATTAATGCTAAAATTATTTTCTAAATATTTATCTAAAAATTTTATAATTATTTTAGCCACTTTAATTTACTTGTTTCAAATTGAAGTAATGCATTCCCAAGGAGTGATTTATTGGGTTCATTCACTTATGCAAGTATTGTTATTAGCTCATTTTATAACTTTTTTGAACTATGATAAAAATAAAAAGAATAAAGTTTTATTTTATTTATTATGTTTAATCTTGCCTTATGTTGAGTGGACTGGTTTTGTTAGTAATGCCGCAATGATGTTATTACTATTTATTAAAAATTATCAAAAAGCGAAAAAAGTAAATTTAAAAACATTTAAAGAACCATTTATTGTTGGTATCATAACAGTTATATCATTATTATTGTTTGTGGGCCATTATTTATTAAATATTGAATTTTCTGTTGTTATTGAAGCAATGTATCATCGTTTTTTTGCTAGAAATGCAATTTCTAAGATTGCAAGTATTAAAGGTTTAATAAAAGGATATATTTCTTCATATAAGTATTTAATAGCTTTAATAAGTATTTTATTATTTTCGATATGCTTATTAAAAAAATATCGTCAAAGTTTTTTTAAATTATTAAAAGAATATGCATATCCACTTATCTTTTTTACCATTATTATTTTAGAAAATCTTTTATTGATGCAACATGCTACTGAATATAGTTTTGATCGTTTAAAAATTATTTTCCTTTTAATTATTTTGGTATTCATTATTATAATTACTGTTAATAATCAAAATAAAGATGATAAGTTTTTTGCAACATACATTTTGGTATTTATTACTTGTATAGCTGCTTTAAATAGTTATAATTATCTTCATAAAAATGAATATATTTCTAATTTTAAATATACTGCTAAAAATAATTTAATAGCTGATTATATTAAAGCAAATTATAATTATGAAAATAGTATTTTAACTAGTCCATATTTTGTTAGGGGCTATCTAAATCTACTATTTGATCGGGGAATATATGAACTAGTTCAATATAATAGTGCTGATTATAATGAATTAAAAGAGCTAGCAATTGCCAAAAATAAACAATATCTTCTTAGTATAGATTGTATTAGTACAGAAAAAAGCCAAATAACTAATGTTTATGTTAGTGATTTAAAAAATAAAAAAGAATACAAATTAAATACTAATAAATCAGATATTACACTTGAGGAAATAAAATAAGATAAATGAGGGGTCAAATAAAAGGGAGTATGATAGAATGAAGCATATCAAAAATAGCTTAAAAAATTTAAAAAAAGATAAGCGGAAAATTTCAACTATTGTTATGATTAGTCTCTTAATAATCTTAGCATTTATTGTTGGAATTAAAAGAATTCAATTTTCTGATTTTAATCCAATTAATGGTGATTTTCAAAATTATAATCCGGTAAGAAGATTTTTAACAGGTCAAATTCCTTTTAAAGATTTTAGCGTTTATCTAGGAATAGGACATATGTTAACCTTTTCTTTTATGCAATTAATATTGGGAATATTTTTTGGTAATAACTTTACAACTAGTTTGCTTGTTACCAATATGACAACCTTTATGGCATTTGAATTAACAGTTTTTTTGATTAGTTATTTTATCTTAAAAAATAAAAAGGGAGCTTTTTTAACAACATTAATTTTTGCAATGGTAAATATTATTAGACCTCAATTTATTATTAATAATTTAGATGCTTTATTTGTAAGTGCTTTAAATTTTGGCTTAGAACCTGGTTTATCGGCAAGATTAATAAGAGTTATAATAGCTCCGCTTGCTACTATATTATTATTAGTGATGTTTAAAAAAACTAATAATTTAAAATCACAAAAGATTAAAAATGTTAATTTATTAAGAAAAGCTTTATTTGCTATAATTGGTGGAGCATGTATTGCTTGGAGTAATGATGGTGGAATTGCCACTTATATAAGTGTTTCTTTTGTTTTCTTCTTGTTTTTGATTAAAGAACATCAAAAAAATATCAAAGCTATTGTTAAAGATGTTTTAATATATATTGGCATTAGTCTTTTAAGTTTTTTTGCAGTTTTGTTAATTGTAACTAGAGGACATATTTTATCTTGGTTTAATTTTACTTTTCAAATTAGTTCTTATCAAAAATGGTATTATTATGAAGCTCCAGATAAGTTAAATATTTCACTTTTAGATATTGATTTAAATATTTATAATGTTTTATTAGGAGTAATTGCAGTTTATTACATTTATAGGTTTTTTAAAACTAAAGATAAAAAAAGTTATATAAATTATGCTATGCTACTTATTATTATTTTATCATCAATTATAAGTTGTTATTTATATCAATTTTTATCTGGTGGAACATCAAAGGATATGATAATGCTTCTTTTAATGATTATTTTCTTTAGTTATGTTGTTAAAATTGTTTATCAAATGCTTGCTAACAATGAAAATAAAACTATTATAGTTAAATCTCTTAAAGTTGCAACAATTATATGTGCTGTGGCTGTTATAATTAATAATACTGGAACAATTATTTCTAATATTCGAGAACGTAAAGCTAAAGTTTGGAATAATAATGCGGTATATATTAAAGAATTAGGTGGTTATTTTTCTGAATATGGTAAAAGTATCCAGAAAGTTATTAAAAATCTTGGTGATAAAAAATTATTTTCAACGTATGCAACTGCAATTGAAACTGCAACTAATCAATTTCATCCAACCGGTTTTGACTATATAATTCATTGTATGGGCGATAAACAACGTGAAGAATATCTAAAAGTTTTTAATGAAGGTAATTTTGATTATGTTACAACTGTTGATAAACAAAATGTGCCAGTTAGCAAATGGATATTGAATGCCAATTGGTTCTTTTACCGTGAATTATATCAACATTATAAACCAGTATTTAGTACTGATTATAATGTTTTTTGGGAAAAAACTAATGAAGATTTAACAACTCATGAAAAAGCTAAATTAACTTACGAAAAAGTAAACGACCATACATATAATATTACGGTAACTACTGATGACAAATCATTTTCTGGTTTAGCGGATATTAAACTTGCTTATAATACAAAATTTAAAAAAAGTTTTTTCAAAAATTTAAACATTAATAAATATGTATATGTAAAAGATATAACCGGTAAAACTATTTTAAATGATAAAACTGAAATGATTAATTATAATATTCCTGATTCTAAAGAAGAATATTATATTCCTATTACGATTATTAATGGTGTTGGTAAAATTCAAATTACTAGTTATCCGCTTGCTAATTCTAAATTAAATATTGAAAATATTGAACTGCTTAATATTTATAATGGCTTACTTAAATATGGTTTATTAAGTAAAGATAAAAAAATAAGCAATAATACTTTGTATGTTGATTATAATGATGAAAATAAAATTCTTTTTGAAAATGTCAAGAAAATTAAAATAAATGATATTGAAGAAGAAGTTTTAAAATATAAAGTAAATGGTAATTATATTGAACTTCAAGTTGCTAAAAATGCCGATAAATTTGCATATCCTAATTATTTTGAAATTATTAAAAATTAGATGGTTTTTCTTAAATCATCCTTTTTATTTGTAACTTAAAAAAAATATGTATCTGTAAAATTACTTGAACTAGTTAAATAATGATGTTACAATTGATATACATAACTAATATTCAAATGTTTAGGTGGTTTTAATGAAAGGAAAGAAGCAAGTTAGAGAAAAAATATATTTATTTATTAAAAGAATCTTTGATATAATTTGCAGTATTGTAGGAATTATCTTTTTGATTCCCCTGACAATAATAGTTAAATTATGTTATATCTTAACTGGTGATTTTTCTAGTATCTTTTATACCCAAAAAAGAATAGGCCAACATGGAAAAATATTTAACCTTTATAAATATCGGACGATGGTTTTAAATGCTGATGATATAATTGAAAAATGGTTAGAAGAAAATCCTGATATCAGAAAAGAATATTTAAAAAATCGGAAATTAAAAAATGATCCGCGTATTACTAAAATTGGTCGACTTTTAAGAATTGCTTCATTAGATGAATTCCCACAATTTGTAAATGTCTTAAAAGGCGAGATGAGTTTAATTGGGAATCGTCCTTACATGTTAAGAGAAAAAAAAGATATGGGTAAATATTATGAAGACATTGTTAAAACCAAGCCAGGTATAACTGGGTTATGGCAAGTCAGTGGTCGAAATGCTACAACTTTTAAGAAAAGATTGCAATTAGAGCAAAAATATTCGAAAACTTGTTCAATTAAATTAGATATAAAAATTTTACTTAAAACATTTGTAACAGTATTAAAAAGGGATGGAGCATTGTAATGAAAAAAATATTATTAATTTTATTATGTTTACTCACTTTTGGATGTGGAAAAAAAGTAGAAGAAACAATCGTCGTGCCTGAACCAGAAGAACAAAATATGAATGTTAAAGAAAAAATTGAAATTGTTGATGTTAATTCTAATACGAGACCTTTTGCTGTTGTAATCAATAATACTTCTGTTGCCGTTAAAGTTCAACAAGGCCTACAAAAAGCTTACATGATTTATGAAGTGCCTGTTGAAGGCAGCCTAACAAGACTATTAGCTTTTTATAAAGATATTGATGATGTAAAAATAGGAACGATAAGAAGCGCTAGGCATAACTTTTTAGATTTAGCTTTTGAACAAGATGCTATTTTTGTTCATTGGGGCTGGAGTCGCTTTGCTAGAGATCAAATTAGTAGTTTAAATGTTAATAATTTAAATGGTTTATCTGACTCTTCATTTTGGCGGGAGAATCCTGAAGGCTTATCTTCAGAACATACTGGTTATACTAGCATTGCTAAATCAAGAGAACTTGCTAAATCAAAAGGTTATTCTCTAACTACTGATAAAGGATTAGTTTTTAACTATTCTTTAGAAGAAGTTAATTTAAGTGAAAAAGAAAATAGTCTAATAGCTAATAACATCATTATTCCTTCTAGCAATGAATTAAATACTAGCTATGTATACGATGAAGCTAATATGGTATATAAAAGAAGTGTTAATGGTAATCCACATCTTGACCATGAAACCAAAGAACAATATACTGCTAAAAATATTATTATTCAAAAAATAGCTACTAGTTCTATCAAAAATAGTAAATATTGGGAACTTGGTTTAGTCGGTAGTGGTGATGGCATGTTTATTACTAATGGTTATGCCATTCCTATTAAATGGAGTAAAGCTGACCGTTATGCCAAAACTAAATATACTTACTTAGATGGTAGTGAAGTACTGTTAAATGATGGTAATCTTTATGTTCAACTAGAATCAACTAATCAAAATTATACTATTAAATAATAAATTATCAGGTAATAGCCTAAAAAACTATTACTTTTATTTTGCCTTTGTTAATGTCTAATAGTCAAATAGGTATGTAAAAAAACAAATATTATGTTATACTTATATAAGAAATAAAAGAAAGGAGAATTATAATGGTCAAAAAAACGGGTTTTAAAATTGCTATAATTGTACCATTATATAATGCTGAAAAGTATATTGAAAATTTACATCAATCTTTCTTAAATCAAAAAAATGTAAAATTAAGTTCTATTAATTATATCTTAACAGAAAGTACTGATAAAACCGAAGAAATTTTAAAGAAAAATAAATATAAATATCAAAAAATTACTAAGGAAGAATTTTCTCATAGTACGGTAAGAGAAAATGCTGCTTTTAAAAGCCAAGCTGACATCGTCGTTTTTGTAACTCAAGATGTTCAAATTGAAGATGACAAATGGTTATATAACTTAACTAAAGATATCAATAATGAAATAATTTGTACTTATTCAAGGCAAATAACCAAATATAATAATATTGAAAAATATATTCGTCAAAAAAATTATCCAGAAAAATCTTATGTTGTCTCGCAAAAAGACTTGAATAAATTGGGACTCAAAACTTTTTTTTGCTCTGATGCCTCATGTGCTGTAAATCGTCAGATGTTCGTTCAATTAAATGGCTATGATCAAAAAAGACTTCCAATTAGTGAAGATATGTACTATGCTTACAAAGTTATAATGAATGGTTACAAAATTAAATACTGTGCTAATTCAGTTGTTTATCATTCCCATAAGTTTACTCTTAAACAATTATATAATCGTTATAAATTAACCGGAAAATTTTTTAAAGAAAATAATTATTTAGATAAATATGGAACAAATCAAACTGGTGGTTCTTTAGCAAAATATGTCTTAATAAATGCTTTAAAAGATTTTAACATTAAAGTTTTAATTAGGTATCCTTTTGATATGACTGCCCGATTTATTGGGATGAAAGTAGGAAAAAGATGATGAAGAAAAATAATAGTTTAAGAGATTTGCAATTATGTGAATTAGAAGTTTTAAAAGAAGTAGTAAAGTTTTGTGAAAAAAATCACTTAACTTATTATATAAGTGGCGGGACCTATTTAGGTGCTGTTCGCCATCATGGTTTTATTCCATGGGATGATGATGTCGATATAGCCATGCCAAGAAGTGATTATGAACGTTTTTTAAGTCTAAAAGATAAATTTGAAAAACAGTCTAATTTTAAAATAAACAATTATCAATTTACTGATGACTACATATTTTATCCAACTAGAGTTGTAAATGAAAAAATTAAAGTAAAAAGTACTTCAGCAAAAGAAGATCAAATTTGGTCCGCTTGGGTTGATGTTTTCCCATTAGATGGACTACCTAAAAATCCTCTTTTAAGATGGTTTCATAAAATGAATTTATTAGAAAAAAGATTATTATTAAAATATTCCTGTTTTAACGAAGTTGTTAATCTTCACGATAAACATCGGAATATTATTGAACGTTTCTTTATTTTTATTGGTAAACACGTTAATTTTGAAAAATATTTAAATACAAAAAAAAGATTAGATAAGTTAGATAAAACTTTAAAGAAATATTCTGATAAAGATTCGTTATTTTATATGAATTACATGGGTGCTTATAAATTTAAAAGCATTATGGAAAAATCTTTATTTTATGGTGAAGGTGCCTATTATGATTTTGAAGGTCTAAAATTATTTGGCCCGAAAAATTATGATTTATATTTAACTAGAATTTATGGCGATTACATGAAAATTCCTAGTAAAGAAGAGCAAAATAAACATAATACGGAGTTGATAGAAGATGACAAAATATAAAGTAGGTTATACGCAAGGAACGTATGATTTATTCCATGTTGGACATTTAAATTTGTTAAAAAATGCCAAAAAAAATTGTGATTATTTAATTGTTGGTATTAATTCTGATAAATTAGTTCATGAATATAAACATAAAAATCCTATTATTCCTGAACAAGAACGGTTACAAATTATTGAAGCTCTAAAAATAGTTGATGAAGTATTTATATGTAATACTCTTGATAAATTAACTATTTGGCAAGACCATCACTTTGATGAAATTTTTATTGGTACTGATTGGCAAGGTTCACCAAGATGGAATGATACCGAAAAACAATTAGCTAAAATAGGTGTTAAAGTAACTTATCTTCCTTATACTAAGCACATATCTAGTTCAATTATTCGCGACAAAATAGGAGTAGAAAATGAAAATTAGTATTATAATGCCTATTTATAATTCTGCAGATTATCTTAAAAAAACTATTAATTCCATCATTAACCAAACATATCAAAATTGGGAATTAATTGCTATTGATGATTGTTCTAGTGATGATAGTTATCAAATAGTCAAATCATTTTCGCATCAAGATTCTCGAATTAAAGTTTATCGTAATCAAAAAAATTTAGGTATATGTGGTAATCGGAATGTTGGTATTTCTCATGCGACAGGGCAATATCTAGCTTTTTGTGATGACGATGATTTGTTTAATCCCAATCTTTTACAAGATAATGTTGCTATTTTAAAAAAAAATCCTCAAATTGACATGTTAAAATTTGGCAGGGAACTAATAAGTGTTAATAATAACAACCAAATATTTAAAAAAAATGCTACTAAAATGGAGATAACCGGTTTAATTAAAGGTGAGAAAAAATATGATAAATACTTTTTAATTAGACAATCAGATATTTTGTATAATTTATGGAATGGCTTATACCGTAAAGAATTATTAATTAAAGAAAAAATAAATTTTGATGAAGAAATGAAGTATGGAAGTGAAGACGCTAAATTTTCATATCAAGTATATTTAAAAAGCAAAAATATATACTTAAATCCTCAAATATATTATTATCATTATAAAAGACAGATTTCCTCAACTTCTCGAAAATTTAATATAAATAAAATTTATTCTATTTTAAAAACTTGTGAAACTGAGTTCTTGATTTGGCAAAATATCGATTTTCAAAATTTAGAGAATCAATATCATCGAATAATTGCTATTAATATTAATATTAATAATATAATGCATAATCAAGTTTTTCATCCACATTCAAAATTAAAATATCAACAGCGAAAAGCAATTTATGAAAAAATAAAAAAACAAATTTTAGATAAGCATTATTTAACAAATAAAGAAATTATCAAAAAATTACGACATAATAATCGTAAACACTATATTGTAACCAAAGTATTAAGTTTAAAAAATTATTATTTTATTGATATTTTTTATAAATTATCTGCTAAAATAAAAAATCGTAAATGGAAATAAGGTGATGAAAATTGTTTATTTTATTGGGAATAGTTTTATTTTTAATCTTTTTTAAAGTTTATCAATATTTTAAAAAAGATTTATTTTCACCTTGTGTAATAGTCTGTGCAATGTTTTGCATAAGTTATCTATGTGCATTATATAATTATGATAGCTGGGGTTTAGATAGTTATCACTATCAAACATTATTGTTAATAGTAACAGGACTTTTAAGCTTTGTCTTAACATCTATTTTTGTTAATGATTTTTTCGCTGTTCGCTTAAATAATCCTCAAGTCTCAATTAAAACTTTACTCAAATTAACTTGTAAAGAATTTTGGAACTTTTTTAAATCAAACCATCAAGTTTCCCTTACTTTAAAATCTAAATATCAATCTTCTAAACCAAAACATATCCCACTTTTTTTGCAAATATGTATTATTTTATTTCCATTATTAGCCATTATTTGGAAAATAAATGATATTTTTAAGGTTTCCTTTTTATATGGTGGTCCAGATTCGTTTTCATCTAAAATTGATTTTTATCGAGGAATTATTTCTTATTCTCGAGAAAACATCGTTTACAATGCTCCCTTTTTGATGAACCAATTTGAAAAAGTTATTACAGTTTTAGCCTATATAATAATATACTATTTAATAGGTAATTTATTTAAAAAAGATAAATTAAAAAATAATATTTTTCTAATTTTATATTTAATATTTTTTGCCATTTATATTATTCTTACAGGTGGAAGAATGCCTTTATTAAAATTAGCTGCTGCCAGTGTTTTATTTTGCTATGTATATTCTAATCGCCTTCATAATTGGCAAAAAGATATTAGCAAACAATATATCAAAATTGGTATAATTAGTTTAATCATTTTATGTGGAGCTTTTTTCCTTCTTCATGGAATAATTGGTCGTAATCGGAGTTTTACTCCTGATTACTATATAACTATGTATGCTGGAGGACCATTAAAACTATTTGATATGTATATTGAGGATCCCGTAGAAAAAAGCAATATAATTGGTAAAGAAACATTTTATAATATTAATTCTTTTTTATATAAATTAGGTATCATAGATACTAAATATATTAAGCATTTAGAATTTCGCACTTATAATGACTTATTTTTAGGAAACGTTTACACTCCATTTAGAAGATATTATGCAGATTTTAAAATTCCAGGAGTAATTATTTTACCATTAATATTTGCTTTAATTATTAATATCTTTTATTTAAAAATGAAATTTAAAATTCAAAAAGATGAACATAATGATTTATGGTTATTATTATATAGTTTAATAATATATATTTTATTTCTATATTCTATTGATGAACAATTTTACTTAGTTGGTTTATCAACTACGTATTTTGTAATGTATATTCTAATGATTTTATTATATTTTGTTTTAGAGTTTTCAATAGAAAAGGGGCATCAATAATCATGAATTTAAAAAAGAATCTTTTAAAAGTTTTTTCAGCTAACTTCATTCAAACTCTTACTAGTATTTTAGTTGGTTTTATTGTACCATCAATTTTAACAATTGAGGGTTATGCAGATTTAAAAACTTATACCTTATATATGACTTATGTAGGAGTTTTACACTTAGGTTTTGTTGATGGTCTTTATTTAAAATATGGTGGAAAAAATCTTGAAAAAATTTCTAAAGGTAAACTAAAAGGAGAGCATACTTTACTAATATTTATGCAACTATTAATGACCATTATTTTTTTAATTGTTGCTTTAATAAATCAAGATATGGTCTTATTTTTAATGACAATCTCTATTTTGCCAACAAATTTAGTAAGCTTTCATAAACAGTTTTATCAAGCCGTAGGTAATTTTACAAAATATTCCCGCATTATGAATATTTATTCTTTTACTTATGTTATTTTTAATTTAGCGTTAGTATTTTTAATAAAAAGTACTTCTTTTGAAATATATTGTTTAACTAATTTTATTTGTAACACTTTTGCTTTAATTTATTCTGAATATCATTTTTATAAATTAGTTCATAATGAAAAACAACAATTAAGTAAAGAAAGCTTAAAACATATTAAATCTGGTTTTATGTTGATGAGTGGCAATCTAGCAGCAATTTTTCTTTATTCTATAGATAAATGGTTTGTTAAATTATTCTTTACTGTTGAAGATTTTTCTTATTATTCTTTTGCTGTTTCCATGTTTAATATTATTGTGGTCATCCTAAATTCAGTAAGTATTACTTTTTATAATGTTTTTGCTAAAGAAGAAAAGCAAAATTTTGTTGCTAAAGTTAAAGATACATTATTAGTATTAGGCGCCTTTGCCAGTGCCGCATACTTTCCTTTAGCAGTATTTTTAAAATTATTCTTAGCTAAATATACACCATCTTTAACTATTATTGCTTTATCATTTGCTACTTTTCCATATTTATTTATTATCAAAGCTATTTTTGTTAATTTATATAAAAGTCGAAAAAAAGAAAAGAAATATACTAAAGTAGTTGTTGCAATGTTAATTGTTGCTAGTATTTTAAACGCTTTATCAATGATAATCTATAAAGATATTCAAGCCATTGCTATTGCAACTTTATTATCATTTATTATTTGGTATATAGTTTCATTTTATGATTTTGGATACCTTAAATCCGATCTTCGTGAGATTAGTTTTTTGCTAATAGCTACTAGTTCTTTTATAATTTGTAGTCATTTGTCTAATATTATTCTTGGGGGTTTTATTTATCTTGTTGTTATTATTCTTAGTGAAGTAATTATTTATCGTAAATTATCAATCAGAACATTTAAATTAAAGGAGTGAGGACCATGAAAAAAACATTTAAATGGGTAAAAGAACATAAAATAATAATTTTTATAGCTTTAATTATTTTAATACTTTGCCTAGCATCATTTCAAATAACACCATCTTCTTTCAAAGATCGAGTTATGGGTCAGGCTTTAATGAATAATATTGATATCAATAAAATAATTAATAATCATTATTTAATTTATTGTTTTCTTTTACCATCTGTGGTATTAATATTAGCTTATTTTTATAATCAATATTCATCAAGATTAAATGAAAAAATTTTAAAAACTTTAAATTGTTTAATTGTGTTTGACATTATTAGTTTTATTTTAGGAATCATTGATTACTTTAAAAATGATTATCATTCATTATTTAGTCTTACTTTAATTATTATCAATGGTCTTATAATAATTCTTATTTTATTAAATAAACTATTAAAAAAATCGTTTGATTTAGAAAAATTTAAATGGTCTTGCTTAGCTTCAGTACCTTTAACTTTTGCATTTTTATTAATTTGCAATATTATTTGTCCGTCAAAGATTAGTTTTTGGTTAGGCTATTTTATTATGGTTATTCTTGCATATATGCTAACAACTTCTAAAAAAATAAATTTTAATATTTTATCTAAATCTTATCTTATTTTTTTAGTTGCTCCAATTATAGAATGTCTTTTTTTAGAAACATACAATATTTTAAATCAAGCAAATATTATTTTACAACATAAAATTCGTTATCTATTAATTATTTACATAGGATGTTTTATTTTAATGATTATTCATTATTTCTATTCTTTATCAAAAAAAACAAATCAAAAATTTACTTATCAAAAATATTATTATCCTTTAATTATTACCATCATGAGTCTTATTGTTTTTTTACCTAAAATGGTTACAACTGTTAATGTTGATTTTTTTGAAAATGCCAATGAAGGTTTAGGCATTTATGAATTTTTAAAATATCACAAAATTCCTATTTTAGAAAATTTTGATGCTCATATGTTAAAGCAAGAATTTATGGGAATAATTTATGGAATATTAAATCAAGATTATCTAGGCGCCGCCTTTAATATTTATAGTAATTTTGAATTGGTTATCTTTTATTTATTAGTTTATTTTCTTTTAAGTAAAGTCTTTTCTAAGGACCTTGCTTTTCTAGCAGTTCTATTTTTCCCACTTTTATCTGATAGCGGTTTAAAATATTTTGGCTTTTGTTTTCTAGCACTTTTAGCTTTGTTAAAACTCGTTAAAAAACCGCAATTTATTAATTATGTAATTTGTTGGCTAACAATTATCTTTCTTTGCTTATGGCGTTTAGACCTTGGCTTTTCATCAGCTATAGCAAGTATAATAATTTTGATTTATTTAATTTTCAAAAAACAAATTAATTTTCGACAATTATTTTTAGCTTTTCTACTTGTTATCGTTCCTTTAATTTTGTTATATATTAGTTTATGTTTCATTAAAAACATTAACCCAATAACAAGAATTATTGAATTTTTAAAATTAGCTTCTTCTAATTCTAATTGGGCTTATAAATCAATAGGATCACCTAAATTGCTAGCATATAGTATATTATATATTTTTATTCCTGTATTTGTGGTTATAAGTTTTGCCCATACATTTTATAAAAATTATAAATCAAAAACAATTAAAACATTAGATATTATTACTTTATTTTTAGGATTATTTTATCTTTCTAATCTTTCTAGAGGATTAGTAAGACATTCTTTAGTTGAAGAAAAAATAAATGTTATTATGGGAGTAGTAACTATCTATATTCCTTTATATTTTTACCAATTTAAAAATAAAATATCAACATTTTGGTTTAGTTATCTAATTGTAATTATAATTAGTAGTTTACTAATTTCACCAACTACAGCAAATTATAGTAATTTATTTAATAATGCTATCAATAAATATCAATCATTTAAAATTCAAAATGAGAAATATTTTGAAAAAGTAAATCGGGTTGTTTTTTCTAAAGAAATAGATGATTCTTGTAAAGAATTAAAAAATATTTTAAATAAACTTTTAAATAAAGGGGAGACTTACTTAGATTTATCTAATCAAACGTTACTATATGCTATTTTAGATTATCCTAAACCTGTTTATGTTAATCAATCACCAGGTTTATTAAGTGGTGAATATACTATGCAACAATTTTTAAAAGAACAAGCTAATTATCAAATTCCAGTTGTTTTAAAAGCTAATCAACAAAAACATTCTAATAGTTTAGATGGCCTTGTTAATAATTATCGATATTATTTAATTAGTGAATATGTTTATCAAAATTATGAACCGGTTTTAGAAGTTAACAATTATGAAATTTGGTTAGATAAAAATTTGACTTCAAGATTAGACAATCTTGATATTATAGAAAATTATTCTATCAAAAGATTAGACAAAACTGAATATTTTGAACCAGAAACAACTATTAATTTAGGTTATTTACCATATGTCTGGGGACAATTTGATAATAAAAATAAAATTAAAAAAACCAAAGGACAATCACTTAATTTGAAATCAGACACAGAAATTTTAATTAATCAGTCTCAAATAAATAAAGATAATGGTAATTACTTAGAATTGGAATTAGAAAGTAATAAAGATACTAAAATTACTATAAAATTAATGAATGATGATAATAACTTAAAAACAATAAAATTAAATGTTTTATCAGGAAAACACCTATATAAAATAAGAGTAAGTTCTTTTTATGAATGGTATAACTATAATATTAATGAGTTAAAAATTAATATTCCAAATTCTCAAATAAATAAAATTATGATTACGCCAGGAGACATTTTAGAATATTAATTTGCAAACCTTGTTTTTTAATTAAATCCATTTTATAATTAAACAAAAGTAAGTTTCAAATAGGAGGTCCAATGAAAGGAATTATTTTAGCTGGTGGAAGTGGAACCAGACTTTATCCCATAACTGAAGGAATCAGTAAACAATTGATGCCCATTTATGATAAACCCATGATTTATTATCCCTTATCAACTTTAATGCTTGCTGGGATTAAAGAAATATTAGTAATTACTACTAAAGAAGACCAAGAAAGTTTTAAACGGCTTTTAAAAGATGGTCAAGATTTCGGAATTAAAATAACTTATCAAATTCAAGAAAAACCTGAAGGCTTAGCTCAAGCTTTTATGATTGGAAAAGATTTTATTGGTAACAATCCTTGTGCAATGGTTTTAGGTGATAATATTTTTTATGGCAATAAATTCAATGAAATGTTAGAGCATGCTAAAACTAATGCTTATGAAGGTAAAGCTACCATCTTTGGTAATCAAGTAAAAGACCCAGAACGCTTTGGAATTATGGAATTAGATGCTAATAATAATGTTTTAAGTGTAGAAGAAAAACCAAAATATCCTAAATCTAATTATGCTATTACTGGCTTATATTTTTATCCCAAAGGAGTTAGCAATCTTGCTCAAAATATAACTAAATCAGCTCGGGGTGAATATGAAATTACTACCTTAAATGAACTATATTTAACTAATGGTTTACTAAAAGCAGAAATTTTAGGTGAAGAATTTACTTGGTTTGATACGGGTACTTTTGATAGCGAACTAGATGCTGCTAATATGATTAGAGCTATTGAAAAAAATAAAGATAAAATAATTTGCTGTCCAGAACAAATAGCTTATTATAGTGGTTGGATTAATAACGAACAATTAGAGCAAAGAGCCAAGTTATTAAATAAAAATCAATATGGAGAGTATTTACTAAAATTAGTTAAAACTCCTAAAGAAACAAAAAGATAGATATAAGGAAAATTTTATGAAAAAATATGATTATTTAATTGTTGGAGCTGGTTTATTTGGTTCAACATTTGCTTATGAAATGACTAAAAGAGGCTACAAAGTCTTAGTAATTGAACGTAGAAATCACCTTGGTGGTAATATATATTGTGAGAATATCAATGGAATTAATGTTCATAAATATGGGGCTCATATTTTTCATACCTCAGATAAAGCCCTTTGGGATTATGTTCACCAATTTTGTGAATTTAATAATTATATTAATTCTCCTATTGCTAATTATAAAGGAACATTATATAATTTACCGTTTAATATGAATACTTTTACTAAATTATGGCCAGATGTTATAACTCCTTCTGATGCTTTTCAAAAAATTGAATCTCAAAAGCAAATGCTTAATGGTAAGAAGCCAGAAAATTTAGAAGAACAAGCCATAAGCTTAGTTGGAGAAGATATTTATGAAAAATTAGTTAAAGGTTACACTGAAAAACAATGGAATAGGGAGTGTAAAGATCTTCCAAGCTTTATTATTAAAAGATTACCTGTTCGCTTTACTTTTAACAATAATTATTTTAATGACCGTTATCAAGGAATTCCAATTGGTGGCTATAATATAATTATTGAAAAAATGCTTGAAAAATGTGATGTAAAGTTAAATACGGATTATTTGAAATCTAAAGAAGAGTATAATGCTTTAGCTTCTAAAGTTTTATATACAGGTATGATTGATGAGTATTTTGATTATCAATTGGGTAATTTAGAATATCGTAGTCTAAAATTTGAAAATGAAATTTTAGAAGATATTGATAATTATCAAGGTAATGCTGTAGTAAATTATACTGACCGCGAAACTCCTTATACAAGAATAATTGAACATAAGTACTTTGAGTTTAGTGAACAATGTGGTACAATTATTACGAAAGAATATCCAAGTGATTGGCATGTTGGTGATGAAGCTTATTATCCTATTAATGATGAGAAAAATACTAAACTTTATGAAGAATATCAAAAGTTAGCTTTAAATGAAAAACAAGTTATCTTTGGAGGAAGATTAGGAAATTATCAATATTATGATATGGATAAAACAATAAAAGCAGCTTTACAATTAGTTGAAAGTCTTAGGGAGGATTAATGAAAATTTTAGTTACAGGGGTTACTGGACAATTAGGATACGATGTTTATAAAGAATGTTTAAAAAGGGGATATGAAGTTATAGGTTGTGGAAGAAAAACCGAATATCAACTAGATTCTTATTTAAAACTTGATTTATTAAATTTTACTTCCTTAGAAAAAACAATAAAAGAAATAAAACCTGATGTTATTATTCACTGTGCAGCCTGGACTAAAGTGGATGACGCTGAAAAAGAAGAAAATAAAAAGGATGTATTTGATAGTAATTATAGTTGTACTAAAAATTTAGCAAAAATTTGTCATGATATTGATGCTAAAATGATTTATCTTAGTACTGATTATGTTTTTAATGGAATAGAAAATAAACCTTGGAATCCTACTGATGCAACTACTTTTCCTTTAAATTATTATGGGGTAAGTAAGGCTTTGGGAGAAGATGCGGTAAAACAATATTTAGATAAATATTATATTGTCCGTATTTCTTGGGTCTTTGGTCTAAATGGTAAAAATTTTTTAAAAACTATGTTAAATGCTAGTAAGAATCATGATGTAGTAAAAGTTGTTAATGACCAAATTGGTAGACCTACTTATACTAAAGATTTAGCAAAACTTTTACTTGATATGGCTAATAAAGAAGAGTATGGCATTTATCATGCTACAAATGAAGGTGATTATATTTCTTGGTATGATTTAACTAAATATTTATATCAAGAAGCCGGGATAAATACTAAAGTAATACCAGTTACTACTGAAGAATATGGTACTACTTTAGCAAAAAGGCCTAAAAATAGTCGCCTAGATACACATAAATTACAAGCAAAAGGTTTTGAACCTTTACCTGATTGGCAAGATGCCATGAAAAGATATTTAAAAGAATTAAATTTAGAAAAAGAAAAGGAAAGTGTAAAAATGAGTCAAATTAATGTTAGTAAATGTCCAATTGAAGGATTATATGAAATAACTCCAACTGTTCATGGGGATGATAGGGGATATTTTATGGAAACCTATAATGCAAAAGATTTAGCTAGTTTTGGTTTAAATATGAATTTCGTTCAAGATAACCAAAGTTGTTCTAAAAAAGGGGTTTTAAGAGGATTACATTTTCAAAAAGAATATCCGCAAGGCAAACTTGTGAGAGTCATAAATGGTAAAGTCTTTGATGTTGCTGTTGATTTAAGAGCCAATAGCAGTACTTATGGTAAATGGTATGGCGTAATCTTATCTGCGGAAAACAAAAAACAATTTTATATTCCTGAAGGCTTTGCACATGGTTTTCTAGTTTTAAGTGAAACGGCTGAATTCTGTTACAAATGCACCGATTTTTATCATCCTGGTGATGAAAGTGGTCTTGCTTGGAATGACCCAAGTATTAATATCGCTTGGCCAGAAGTTGTTGGTGACTATCCTGGTAATGCTATAGCCAGTAATTATACCTTAGAAGATGGTACACCATTATCACTAAGTGAGAAAGACCAAAAATGGCTAACCTTGGAAAAGACCTTTAAATTTAAACGTTAAAAGTATCCTAGTTGATACTTTTCTTATTGTATGAGAAAACCCCTAGCTAGGCTAGGGGTTCAGTATAGCTTAAGCGATGAGTTGAAAATAAAAACTCCTTCTA
>CANQZD010000003.1 GCA_947628275.1 uncultured Bacilli bacterium
TATTTTTATATAGGACATTTTAACTTAAAAATATATTTTAAAAATTAGGACATTTTAACTTGTAAATCACAAAAAAATCAATTCAACTTGTCCTAGCTTTTTAAAAACTAATTTCTATTAGTACTTGAAAATATTTAATATTTTTCATATAATACATTAAAGCGATGAAAAAAGAGTAGTAATAAAAATATTCTTTTAAAGAGACTTTGTGGTTGGTGTAAACAAAGAAAGAAATTTTATGAACTTGCTTTTGGATGCTTATAGGAGATACTCCTTTATCAAAATTAAGTTAAAATTAGGATGGTACCGTCTTTATGACTCCTTAGGTATCATCTTTTTTATTGAAGTGGAGGTTAAAGTGGAAAATATTATTTATGATATTTTATTCTTTCTGATTGTTTTTTTAGTTATTTTTGTTATCAATTATATATCATCTTTGAAAAAACTCAAAAAGAAAAAGAAATTAGAATTAGTTGATTATTTAGTTACCAGATTTAAATTAAGTCCTAAGAAAATAAAAGCTCGGAAAATGGTTTTAACAATTAGCTTAATAAATGCTTTTATTATATCTAGTGTAGCAACATGTATAACAATGTTAGATATTAGTTTTATTTGGCAATTTATGATTGGTTTTGTGTTAGTATTTGCCCTCATATATTCTTTATATGAGATATATGGTAGATATTTAGTTAATAAAGGTTATGGAAAGGAAAATAGAAAATGAATACTTTAGAAATAGAAAAAAAATGGCAAGATTATTGGGATAATCATCATACATTTGAGGCTAAAAATAATGATTCTAAACCTCCATATTATGTATTGGTAGAATTTCCCTATCCATCTGGTAGTGGTCTTCATGTTGGACATGTTAGAAGTTATACTGCTCAAGATGCTATTGCAAGGATGAAAAGAATGCAAGGGTTTAATGTTTTATATCCAATGGGTTGGGATGCTTTTGGAGCGCCTGCTGAAGCTTACGCTATCAAAAATCATATTCATCCTAAAGAAGCTGTCAAAGAAAACATTAAAACTTTTAAAAGTCAGATGAAAAATTTAGGTTTTTCATTTGATTGGACCAGAGAATTTTCTACGACAGATCCAGAATATTATAAATGGACTCAATGGCAATTCTTACAATTTTATAAACATGGGATGGCTTATAAAGATACAGTTCCAGTTAATTGGTGTCCAAATTGTAAAACTGTTTTGTCTAATGAAGATGCTGCTGGAGGAATTTGTGAACGTTGTGGAACTAGTGTTACTCAAAAAGAAAAATCACAATGGATGCTTAAAATGTCTAGCTATGCTGAAGATTTATTAAAAGGTTTAGATGATACTAATTTTGCTAATAAAGTAAAGTTAGGTCAAATTAATTGGATTGGTAAATCAACGGGAGTTGAAGTTGATATTGATATTGTAGGTGGTGGTAAGTTTAGTATCTTTACTACCTGTATTGAAACTATTTATGGTATTACTTTCTTTGTTATTGCTCCTGATGGAAAATTAATTAAAGAATTATTACCAAGGGTTTTAAATAAAGAAGAAGTTTTAGCTTATATTGAAGAAACTAAAAAGAAATCAAATATGGACCGGACCGAATTAAATAAAGGAAAAAGTGGTTGTGAACTTAAAGGTATTAAAGCCATTCATCCAATTACTAAAGAAGAAGTTCCAATTTTCTTAGGTGATTTTGTTTTAGGAGAGTATGGAACAGGTGCTGTTATGGCCGTTCCTAGTCATGATGAACGAGACTATGAATACGCTTTAGCTCATAATTTAGAGATGAAACAAGTTATTGACGGTAAAGATACATCTAAAGAAGCATATGAAAAACATGAATATTTAGGTGTTGGAGCTAAACTTATCAATAGTGCAGAATTTACTGGTTTAACTGTTGAAGAAGCTAAAGAAAAAATCACTGAAAAATTAGTTAATGAAGGTATTGGGCGGGTTGTCAATAATTACAAAATGCGTGATTGGATTTTCTCTAGACAAAGATTCTGGGGTGAACCAATTCCAATGATTTATTGTGAACATTGTGGTTGGGTACCAATGTCTGAAAAAGACCTACCTTTATTACTTCCTGATGTTGCTGAATACGAACCAACTGATGATGGAGAAAGCCCTCTTGCTAAAATAACTGATTGGGTTAATACTACTTGTCCAAAATGTGGTGGACCTGCTAAAAGGGAAACTGATACAATGCCTAACTGGGCTGGTTCAAGTTGGTATTTCTTAAGATTTATGGATGCTCATAATGACCAAGAATTTGCTAGCATGGATGCTATGAAATACTGGAATCATGTAGATTGGTATAATGGTGGTATGGAACACACTGCCAGACATTTATTATATGCTCGGTTTTGGGTTCAATTTTTATATAATATTGGACTAGTTCCTAAAAAAGAAATGATTTGGACCCGAGTAAGTCATGGGATGGTGTTAGGTTCTAATAATGAAAAAATGAGTAAAAGTAAAGGTAATGTTATCAATCCTGATGATATTGTTAATGAGTATGGAGCTGATACATTAAGAGTTTATGAAGTATTTATGGGTGATTATCAAGCTGATGTTCCGTGGAGTACCGAATCGCTTAAAGGCTGTAGAAGATTTATTGATAAAGTTATTCGTTTAAAAGATAAAGTTGTTGATAAGAAAGGATACTCTAGCGATTTAGAAGCTTTGATTCATAAAAGTATTAAAAAAGTAACTCATGATACTTTAAATTTAAGTTATAATACGGCTATTTCAACATTAATGATTTTAGCAAATGCTTATCAAGACCATGATGAAATAACTAAAGATGAATATCACTTATTATTAACCCTTTTAAATCCTTATGCTCCTCATATTACTGAAGAGTTAAATGAACAAATTGGTTATCAACCAATCTGTGAATCTTCTTGGCCAGAATATGATGAAGCAAAAACAATTGATGATAAAATAACGATTGGTGTTCAAGTAAATGGCAAATTAAGAGGAGAAGTATTAGTTAATACTGATGAAGAAGAATCTAGTGTTAAAGAAAAGGTTATTAACATTGAAAATATTCAAAAATACTTAGATGGAAAAGAAATAGTTAAGTTTATTTATATACCTAATAAGATTGTTAATATCATTATTAAGTGATTAGAATAGTTAAAGCTATTCTTTTTTTTATTATTTAGCCTTTTATTCGACAAAATATTGGCAATTTTTTTGATATGATTAGTTCAGAAAAGGGAAATGATTATGAAGATAAAATGTTTTGATGAAAATCATGAAAAAGATTTAGAACTGAGTGTGAATACTTTTCTAAATACCATTACTGCCGAGATTATTGATATAAAGTATCAAGTTGCAATTGCAATGCAAGGTGAAGATCAAATATTTTGCTTTTCAGCGATGGTGATTTATTATGAAAAAGAGTAAGCAACTTCGTAAAAGTACTTTTATTGAAGGAACTGTTTTAGCAACATTTTGTATTGTTGTTACAAAAATTTTAGGAATGGTTTATGTAATTCCTTTCTACAGCTTAATTGGACCTAAAGGTAGTGCCTTATATGCTTATGCTTATAATATTTATGTAATTTTTTTAAGTATATCGACCGCCGGTATTCCAATGGCTATTAGTAAAATGATTAAAGAATATAGTACTTTAAAAAATTTTTCAGCTAAAAAGCAAACATATAATTTAGGTAAAAAATTAATTATGAGTGTCTCGTTATTAATGTTTCTGATATTGTTTTGTTTTTCTAAACCAATTGCCATTTTAATATTGGGTAATCTAGAAGGTGGTAATACCATTTTAGATGTTAGTTTAGTTATTCGTTTGATTTCTTTTGCTCTTTTAGTAATTCCTTTTTTAAGTATTAATCGGGGATATTTACAAGGTCATAATATTATAAAAGAATCAAGCATTAGTCAAATAATTGAACAATTAGTGCGAATTTTATTTATTTTAGTTAGTTCCTTTATTATCATAAAAATCTGTCATCAAAAGGAGATTACAGCTGTTTCATTTGCTGTTTTAGGAGCTTTGATTGGCGGGATAAGTGCCCAGATATATTTATATTATAAAATTAAAAAAAATCGTCATGAGTTAAACTTAGATGTTGAAGTCAAAGACTTTCAACTAAATAAAGAAATAATTTTAAGAATAATTAAATATGCGATTCCTTTTGTCATTATTGATATTGTTATATCCGTTTATAATTTTATAGATATGGTTTTTATTTCGCGAACAATGACTTATTTAGGATTTCCAGGAAGTACTACGGAATTTGTGACTACCTCAATTGCAACCTGGGCTAATAAAATTAACATGATTGTAAATTCAGTTGCCATTGGCTTGACAATTAGTTTAATTCCAAATATTGTCGAAGCTTTTACATTGAAAAAATGGCAAACTGTCGAGCAAAGAGTAAACAAAGCTTTACAAATTTTGTTAGTTACAAGTTTGCCAATGACAATTGGAATATCCTTATTAGCAGATGGTATTTGGAGTATTTTTTATGGCTACAATAAACTTGGAACTGAAGTGTTAAGCTTAGAAATATTTACAGCTTTATTTTACAATTTCAATACAGTAACTTTTACAATTTTACAAAGTATGGATAAATTTAAAACCGTATATTTATCAACTTTTTCTGGCTATATTATTAATGCTTTACTTGATGTACCCTTAATGCTTTTATGTTACCAATTACATTTAAAACCATTTTATGGAGCTTTAATTGCTTCGATTATTGGTTTAGGTTTAAGTACTTATCTTGCTTTAAGTAAACTAAAAAAAGAATATAATCTTCAATATCATGAGACAACTAAAATATTTAATAAAATAATTATTCCTATAATAATTATGATTTTAATTGTTATTAGTTTAAAAATTATTATTCCTTGTAATTTTAATAGTAAGTTATGTTCTATTTTGTATGTTGCCTTTATAAGTATTATAGGAGGTAGTAGTTATTTAATTTTATTATTTAAAAATCACGTTTTAGAAACTGTTTTTGGTAAAAGTTATCTTCATAAAATTATAAAAAAAATTACTTTTGGAAAAGTAAATTTTTCTTAAACCATATACATATTACCATCGGTATTATACGTATCATTAGTAAAACTTGTATTAGCACTTTCTAATCTATTTATTCGTGCTTCTAATCTATTTATAGCTCTTTCTAGTTTAGCCATTCTTGCTTCTATTTCATTCATATTCATTGGCATATCATTGGCATACACTGGATAATTAAGGGGCATATTAGACTGATAATAACTAGAATTAGCCATTACATTTGGCATTGCATTTTGATACATTGGTATTGGACTATTATTTGCGCTCATATTAAAATTTGAAGATTGAAAAAATGAATTACGGTCTTTTTTCATGAAGCTTATCCTCCTTTTTAATTTATTATATGTTATTTACCTAGAAAGTTGCATTTTAAAAAAATTATGAGATAATAAAAACGGTGATTTAGATGCGTTTAAGAAATGTAAAAAATGCTGGTGATATTTTAAATGATAGTAAATATTTTATTAAGGATAATTATCAAGGTAATTGGTCTAAATTTTTTAAAAATAATTATCCTATATCTTTAGAAATTGGCTGTGGTAAAGGTGACTTTTTAATTAATATGGCTAAAACTTATCCTCATGTAAACTTTATTGGTATTGAAAAATATGAAAGTGTTTTAGTAAGAGCTATTGAAAAAGTTAATAATCTAGAACTTACTAATATATGTTTTATGTGTCTTGATGCTTTAGAACTAAATAAATATTTTAATCGTGAAATAGATACTATTTATTTAAACTTTTCTGATCCATGGCCTAAAAAACGTCATGCTAAAAGAAGACTTACTTCACCAATTTTTTTAGATATTTATGAACAAATATTTAAGAGTAATCCGCATCTTTTCTTAAAAACTGATAATCTAATTTTATTTGCCTATAGTCTTGAAACTTTAAGTAACAAAGATTATAAATTTAATAAAGTATCACTTGACTTAGCAAATGAAAATCTCTTTAATATTCAAACGGAATATGAAACTAGATTTAGTAATTTAGGATATAAAATTAATTATTTAGAAGCCATTAAAAAAAGGGTGTGATTAAGATGATTAAAAGTAAAAAAATAAAAGTCATATTAATATTAATTCAAACAATTCTAGCATATTTATTAACGGTATATATTTTAAATAATACTCTTAAGTTATCTTTATTATTTAATGTTGATATATTTTTATTTTTAATTATCTGGCTTATTAGTTTTCTTGCTTTATGTCATTTTTTCATACCTATAAAAAAACTATATCATTGGTTATTTCAAAAAAGATTTATCCTTTCATTTTTATTATTAATTCTATTGGTTTTAGGTAAATTTAACGGTAGTTCTTATGGGATGTGGAATACTTATATTGAACCAAATTATCCAGTTTCTAGTTTAAATTCAATTATGGCTCCAATAAGAGCTATTAGAAGTGATGAATGGTTTGTTAATTCTCCTCATGTTTTATCTCAATTTAACAATGATTTTGCCTATTATAATTCTTACTCTAGAGGAATATCTACTGATATGTTTACTACTTTACCTGTTCCTATTAAAAGTATCTTGCTAGCTACTAAACCATTTTTAATTGGTTATTTAGTATTAGGTAAAGATTATGGAATGTCTTTTTATTGGTGGAGTAGATTAATTGTTTTATTTTTAGTTACTTTTGAATTTTTTAGAATTTTTACAAAAGATAATCGACAAATATCTTTACTTGGAACGATTTTAGTAACTTTTTCTCCTGCTATTTTTTGGTGGTATTCCCAATATTTAGTTGAACAATTAATAGGAGGAAATTTAGCTATTATTATGTTTTATTACTTATTACACTCTAAAGAAAAGAAAAAGAAAATATTATTTTCCCTAGGTTTAGGTTTTGGCTTTTTAATCTTTTTCTTTACTTTGTATCCAGCTTGGTTAGTGCCTTTAGGTTATTTCTATTTACTTTTAGCTTTATATTTACTTTATGATTATCACCAAAAAGAAAAAATTAAGCTTAAAGATTTAGCGTATTTATTAATTCCTCTTAGTATTTTTGCTATATTTTTAACTATTTTCTTGACTAAAAGTTATGAAACTATCAAAATAATTAGTAATACTATTTATCCTGGTCAAAGAAATTCTTTAGGAAATGAAGGCTTTTTAAATTTATTTTATTATCCTATATCTCTTTTCTTACCTTACAAACCAGTTGATAATCCTTGTGATTTAGCCCTTTTTTATTCTTTTTTTCCTTTAAGCATTATTTATGGTATTGAAGTTTTAATTAAAGAAAGAAAAAAACTGTCAGAAAATTATTTATTATTAATAATCATTATCTTAGTTATTTTATTAAGTGCTTTTACAATTTTTAAAATTCCAAGTTTTTTAGCTAGAATAACTTTACTATCAAATGTTACTGGTAAAAGATTAAGTGTTATAATTTCTTTTATTAGTTTATTTATCTTTATTCTTTTAGCTAATAAAAAAATTGTATTTACTTCTAAAGAAAAAATCTGGCTTTTTATCACCACCATTTTATGTTCAATTTTAACAATTTTAGTAACTAAAAATGCTATTTCTTCTGTCTTTGTATTAAGTAAAAAAGCATTTTTAATAGCGTTTATTGTTTTACTAATACCTTCTTTAAGTTTAGTTTTTTCTCATTCCATTACTAAAAAAATTCTCACTCTTAGTATTATAATTATTTCTTTTATATCAACAATTTGGGTAAATCCTTTAATGAAGGGCTTTAATGGTATTTATGAAAAACCTTTGGCTAAAGAATTAGTAAAATATCAAACTGAAGATAAAAAATGGTTAATCTTAGATAGTTTTGTTCTCCCTAATTATTTTTTAGCAAATGGTTTAAAAGTGATTAATTCGACTAATGTTTATCCTAATCTGACTCTTTATCATTTATTAGATAAAGATTTAAAATATGAAGATACCTATAATCGTTATGCTCATGTAGAAATTAAGCTGACTAACGATAAGACAAGTTTTACAAGTCCTTATGAAGATCAAGTCCATATTGCTTTAAATCCAACTGATTTATGTCTTTTAAATGTTGATTATCTTGGTTCTTTAACTGATGTATCTAAATTTTCTAATCAAAATATTTCTTTTAAAGAATTATATCATTTAGATAATATATATTTATATCAAGTTACGTGTAAAAATTCTTAAAATAAAATTGGAATACATCTTGTTTTTAAGAGTATTCTTTTTTATGCCTTAGCAATTATGTGTTGGTTTGATATTTTAGATTATAAATGCTATACTATTAATGAATTGAGGTGCTAAATGAAAAAAGAAATCGTTAATGCCATTGAAATTCAAAATGTTACTAAAAGTTTTAAGATATATTATGATAAAGCCAGAACTTTAAAAGAACATTTGGTCTTTTGGCATAAAAGTGAACCGGAATTATTTACAGCTTTAAAAAATATTAGTTTAAATATAAAAAAAGGTGAGACGGTTGGATTAGTTGGGGTAAATGGTTCAGGAAAATCAACTCTTTTAAAATTAATGACAAGAATAATTTATCCTACTAAAGGTAAAGTCGTTACTCACGGCAAACTAACATCTTTACTTGAACTTGGTGCAGGTTTTCATCAAGACTTTACAGGTAGAGAAAATATTTATTTTAATGCTTCTATTTTTGGTCTTACTAAAGCTGAAATTGATAAAAGAATCGATGAAATTATTAATTTTTCTGAATTAGGTGATTTTATTGATAATCCGGTTCGGACATATTCTTCAGGTATGTATATGCGCCTTGCTTTTTCAATTGCCATTAATGTTGATGCTGAAATTTTATTAATCGATGAAATTTTAGCTGTAGGTGATCAACATTTTCAAGAAAAGTGTTTTGCTAAATTACAAGAATTAAAAGAAAGCGATAAAACAATTGTAATTGTTAGTCATGATTTAGGCAATATTAAAAATTTATGTACTCGGGCTATTTGGATTAATAATGGAGTTATTGCTGCTGATGGAGAACCAGCTAAAGTTATTAATGAATATTTGAAAAAGTGTGGGTGATAAAAAATGAGTATTTTTAAAAATTTATATCAATATCGTGAATTATTAAAAACTAATGTTCAAAAAGAAATTAGAGGAAAATATAAGGGCTCTTTTTTAGGCGTTTTATGGTCTTTCTTAAATCCTTTATTAACAGTTTTAGTTTATGCTATTGTCTTTCCATATATTATGCGAGTTCAAGTTCCCAATTATTTAATTTTCTTAATTGTTGCCATTATTCCTTGGAATTTCTTTACAACATGTATTACTACTGGTTGTAACTGTGTTTGGCTAAATGGTGGAATAATAAAGAAAGTATATTTTCCACGAGAAATACTACCTGTATCTGTTATATTAGCTGGTTTAATTAATTTCTTGATATCATGTGTTATTATTTTAATCTTTTTACTTTTTGGGGGAGTAGGGTTTAGTATTCAATTGTTATGGTTACCATTAATTGCTATTATTCAAAGTCTATTAAGTTTAGGTTTATTATTTATTTTAAGTGCAATAAATGTTTATGTTAGAGATGTTGAATATGTTGTTGCCTTTTTTGTCAATTTATTATTTTATGGTACTCCTATTTTATATACTGTGGAAATGTTTCCTAAAAATATTAGTTGGATTTTAAAAATCAATCCTTTAGCGCATTTAATTGATGCCTATCGAAGTATTTTTTATTATCAAACAATACCTAATTTTGGTTCATTATTATATTTGACTATTGTCTCTGTAGCTATTTTATTAATTGGTTACAGTGTCTTTAGAAAATTAGAAAAAGGTTTTGCCGAGGAGGTATAAAATGAAATTTGCAGGGACTGTAATTTTATATAATCCTTTAGAAAATCTTAAAGAAAATATTTTAAGTTATTTACCATATCTAGATAAACTTTACATAATTGATAATTCTTTAACATCTCATAAAAAAATATTGCCTAAAAGTTCTAAAATAGAGTATTATTGGCAAGAAAAAAATTTGGGAATAGCTGCGGCTTTAAACTTTGCTTGTCAAAAATCACTTCAAGATGGTTATAGTTTTCTTTTAACAATGGACCAAGATAGTAAATTTCTTAATCAAGATATAGTAAAATTGTTGGAATTTGTTAAAAATAATGATTGTCAAAATATTGGTATTATCTCACCTTATCATGATATTTTAACTAAAAATTTAAAAAGTAATAATCAACTTGAACATCCATTGGAAGTTATGACATCAGGTAATTTACTTAATTTAGCGATTTATCAAAAAGTCGGACAATTTAATGAAGATTTATTTATCGATTGTGTAGATACTTGGATGTGTCTAAATATTAAAAAAAATGGTTATGATATTGTTCAGTTAAATGATATTAGCTTAAAGCATCAGTTAGGAAATGCAACTTTAAAAAAAATTTTTGGTAAGACAATTATTTGCAGTAATCATGAACCTATTAGACGTTATTATATGATGAGAAATACTTTATATGTTACTAAATATTTTGAACATGATTTTCCTAAATATTGCCAGTACTTAAAAAAAGTTCAACGTCATCAAATGATTATTGTTTTATTTGAACAAGCTGGTTTTAAAAAATTTAGATATATGCTACAAGGAAGAAAGGATTTCAAAAAGGGGATTAAAGGTAAATATCAACATTAGGAGGTAAAAATGAAAAACAATCAAATCAAAATTAAAAGTATAAAAATAAGTGGTATTAAAAATCCATTATTAACTATTATTGCTGAAGAATTAGAAACTGATAATTCTGAATTGTTAGTTTATGCTGATGAAAAATTAGTAGAATGTATTAATAATAACTTAGCTATTAATAAAGTTATGCAAGTTATCTTACCACCTAAGTGCCAAAAAATTACTGTAAAAATCAAAGAAGGTTCTAAAATAACCGTTATTAAAACTTTAAAAAATAGTACTTTAAAAAAAGTCTTTGCTAAATTATATTCTCTTTTTTATTCTTTTGTTCATAAATTGTTTTTGTTAATTAAACTTATTGGTATAGGCATAAAACGTTTATGGCAAGATTATCATTTTTTAGTGCCTCCTAAAATGTGGAAAGTTTATTGGGATGGCTTAAAAAAACGCTTAAAAAATGGTAATACTTCATTTGCTTATAATCCTCTAAATCCTAGTGAGTACCGCAAATGGCTTAAAAATTATGAACAAATTGATGATTATCAAAAACAAAGTTATGAACCTTTAATATCAATTGTTATTCCCGTATATAATATTGATAAAATATATTTAAGTGAGTGTCTTGATTCAATTTTAAATCAGACTTATCAAAATTTTGAAATAATTTTAGTTGATGATTGTTCAACTAAAGAAGAAACTATATCAACCTTAAAAGAGTATGAAACAAAAGATAAAAGAATTATTGTTAAATATCGCCAAGAAAATGGTCATATATCTAAAGCTTCTAATGATGGTTTAGCTTTAGCACATGGTGAATTTGTTGGATTAGTTGACAATGATGATGTTTTAAGATGTGATGCCCTAGCTGAAGTTGTTAAAGCTTTAAATAGTAATAAACATCTTGATTTGATTTATTCTGATGAAGATAAATTAGATTTACAAGGTAAAAGATGTTATCCTAATTTTAAATCAGCTTTTGCGCCAGATAGTTTATTAAGCAGTAATTATATTTGTCATTTTGCCGTTTTAAGAACATCCTTGTTAAATAAAATTGGCGGTTTTAGAGTTGGTTATGAAGGCGCCCAAGATTATGATTTGTTTTTAAGATTTACTGAACAAACTACTGCTGATAAGATATATCATATTGCTAAAGTATTATATCATTGGCGAATGGTAGAAGGCTCTACCTCAATGGTTATTGATAATAAAAATTATGCTTTAGAGCGAGGCAAATTAGCTTTAGAAGATGCTCTTAGAAGAAGAAATATTTCTGGAATTGTCCACATTTGTGAAGATTGTCCTTACTATTATATTGAATATACTTTAAAAAAAGAACCAAAAGTTGAAATTATTATTCCAACTAAAGATTATGCTAGTACTTTAGATAAATGTTTAAAATCTATCTATACTAAAACGACCTATCAAAATTTTCATATTACTGTTATAAACAACAATAGTAATCTTCCTGAAACTTTTGCGCTATTTAAAAAATATCAAGAAAAATATGATAATTTTAATGTTCTTGATGCTAATATGGAATTTAATTTTTCCAAAATAAATAATTTGGCTGTTAAAAAAACTAAATCTGATTATTTGCTACTACTAAATAATGATGTTGAAGTAATCACACCAAATTGGTTAGAATTAATGGTCGGCTATGCTAGTCAAGATCATATTGGGGCTGTTGGCGCTAAACTTAGTTATCCAGATAATACTGTTCAACATGCCGGAGTTATTGTTGGCTTAGGTGGAGTTGCAGGTCATGCTTATACTAATATTAATCGGAATGCCGTTATTTGGGGTGGTCGTCTTAGTGTTCCTTATAATTATTCAGCTGTTACTGCGGCTTGCTTAATGATAAAAAGAAGCAAATTTAATGAAGTAAATGGTTTAGAAGAAGATTTGAAAGTAGCTTTTAATGATATCGATTTTTGCTTGAAAATTCTTCAAAAAGGCTATTATAATGTATGTGTACCGATGGTTCAATTATATCATTATGAGTCAAAGTCCCGTGGTTCAGATACTACCAAAGAAAAGCAAAAAAGGTTTTTATCAGAAGTAGATTATATGACTAAGAAATGGGGTAAAAATTTAACTAATGATCAGTTTTATAATCCTAACTTCAGTTTAGAATCAAGTTTTATGCTAGACAAAAAAAGGGGGAATTTAAATGATGAACAAACTAAAAAAAATAGCTGATTATAAATATCTTAATTGTTGTTTAATTATTTTAGCTAGTATAATATCAATCTTCTGGGTATGTGTTATTGATAATATACATTATTTTAATAACTCTTTTAAAGGAACAGAAACAATTAACAATATAACCTATCAAAAAGAAGAAAATAATATGGTTGTTAACCTTAAAACTTCTAATAAATATCTTTATGAGTTAGAATTTCTGGGCAAAAATACTACTAAAAATACTATTTATTATAATGTTTATGCATATGATAATAAAAAAGAAATCTTTTTAAATCAAGAAAGATTAAGTAATGTTTATGATGGTATTAATGTTATTCGAATTGGTAAAGAAACTGATGAGATTAAACTATTATTTGTTGATGCAAATGCCGAAGATTTTGAACTTACTGATTTAAAAGTATCTAATACTTATCAAGTCAATCTTTTAAAATTATTTGGTTTAATTGTCAGTATTTATTTAATCTTTGATTTAATTATGTTAGTTTTTAAAACTAATAAACCTAAATTGGCTAATTACTTTTTTAAAGTAGCTGTTTTAATTGGGATGGTTATAGCTTTTGCATCACCATTATATTATTCTTTAGACGAAAAAGAACATTTTATTAGGGCTTATAATATTTCTGAATTTAATTTTTTAAAAACTAAAAATGATATGGTTAAATGGCCAGCTAATTTGGGTCCTGTAATTGATAATCCAGCTTCTATTTTTGTACCATCAACTTATCGTTCTTATGTTTATAACTTAAAATATTTAGATGAAATTAGTAAGCAAGATTATACATATCAAGCCCATAATTCTTCAGCTGAACCATATTTATTCCCAGGTTATTTTGTTAGTGGAGTGGCAATATTTATTACTAAACTTTTTGGCTTGTCATTTCCTTATCAATTTTATTTAGGACGTATTTTTAATGTTATCTTCTATGCTTTTATCGTTGCTTTGGCAATTAAACTATGTCCCAAATATGCTAAATTAATATTTGCCTTAGGACTTTTACCAGGCTTACTTTTTCAAAGTGCTTCATATTCAGCTGATGTTGTAACTAATGCTTTTGCTCTTTTAGCGGTTGCCTTAACTATTTATTATCGTGATTTAACTAGAAAAATAAAATTTAAAGATTTAATCATTTTACTATTTAGTTATATTATGGCTTTTATTACAAAAATAGCTTATTTTCCAATTGTTTTATTAATTTATTTAATTCCTAATAAAAAATTTAATAATCAAAGAAAGGCTCGTTTAGCCAAAATCTTAATTCCTCTTATTGGCTTAATTGTTTTTGCTCTTGCTAGTTTATATGCCCAAAAAATTGGAATTATACAGTGGCCTAAAGAAGGCGTAAACTCAACATTACAATTAAAGTATATTCTTGCTAATCCAATATCATACTTATATACTCTTTATAAAACTTTACAAGCAAGTATTATTTCTATTACTGCAACTTTAACAACTCAGTTAGGTTATTGTGGCTTAACTGGTGAATTAGATTTTATTATTATCATTGGTACTATTGTTTTTGCTATTGCTAGTTGTACTAGTGATTTAAGAAAATTTGACAAAATAGTTTTGGCTTTAATTGTCCTTTGCTGTGTAGGAGCAGCAATGTCTTCAATGTATATTAGTTATAATGTAGTTGGAAATAGTATAGTTGAAGGTTTTCAAGGCCGTTATTTAGCGCCAGTTTTATTACCATTTTTATTGCTATTTTCAAGTCCTAAGTTTAAAATAGATATTAAAGAAAAAAAGATATTAATTAGTTTAATAAGCATTATGGTTTTACTAAATATCCATGCTATTATAACTATTTTTCTAAATGTTTATAATTAGGAGGAGCATATGAAGAAGTCAAAGATATTGTTAATTATTCCTGCTTATAATGAAGAGGCTAATATTTTGAAAACCTGTCAAAAAATTATTGATTTTAATCAAACCCATAAAATTAATTATGATTTTATTGTTATTAATGATGGCTCATTAGATAATACTAAAAAAATTTTAGAAGAAAATAAATTGCCTCATATTAATCTAATTCATAATTTAGGTATTGGTGGAGCCGTGCAAACCGGTTATAAATATGCTTTAAAAAATGACTATGATATTGCTGTTCAATTTGATGGTGATGGTCAACATGATGTAACTTATGTTGAAAAATTAATTAAACCAATTATAAATAAAGAAGCTGATTTTACGATTGGAAGTCGTTTTATTGAAAATATTAGTGAATTTAAAACTTCTTTTATGCGTCGAGTAGGAATTAAAATTATTACTTTTTTTATTAAAATTGCCTGTGGTTTTAAATTAAAAGATACTACGAGTGGTTTTAGGGCGGCAAATAAAAAAATTATTAATGAATTTGCTAATTATTATCCTTCTGAATATCCTGAACCAATTTCAACTGTTTTGGTTGTAAAAAAGGGCTTTAAGGTTCAAGAAATAGGAGTTAATATGTATGAAAGAGATGGTGGTTCATCATCAATTCATTCTTGGAAAAATTTTTATTACATGATTAATGTTTGTTTATCGATTTTAATAGCCGGAACTAGGAGGTCCAAATGATAACAGATAATTTAAGATTAGTAGTCATTATTTTTATATTATTTTTATTAATTGTTTATTTGCTTCGAAAAAGAAAGTTATCAACTAAGTATGCAATTGTATGGTTTTTGGCTATTATTGTTATGCTATTCACAGTTTTATTACCAGATGTCATGAAGTATATAGCTAACTTAATTGGTTTTGAATTATTATCTAATATGTTACTTTGTATTTTTATTGTTATTTTATTATTTATTACTTTAGCGCTTACTATTGTTGTTTCATCAAATAAAAGAAGAATAACTCTTTTAATAGAAGAAGTATCAATTTTAAAAAAAGAATTGGAGGACAAAAAATGAAAATAATTTTAACAGCTATTTATGTTATTTTAACTACTGGTGGTTTATTTTGCATGAAATTAGGTGGTGATTCATTGTCATTGTCTTTAAAAAATGAAATTAGTTTTAAAATTGGGTTTATTACTGCTTTAGGTTTTTTACTTTATATTTGTAGTTTCTTGTTATGGCAAAAACTAATTGCTACATATGATTTAAATTATATTGTACCTATTGCAACCGGTATTGTTCAAGTTGTGGTGTTAATTGGTAGTTATTTCTTCTTTAAAGAACCAATGAGTTGGATAAATATTTTAGGAATTATTTTGGTTATTGTTGGTATTATTTTAATTTCTCTTAAAAGATAAAACACGGTGGTGTTTTTTTTTGGTTGATGTTATAATTAAAATGAAAAAGAGGTGGTAAGATGGATTCTAATGATGTTAATGATACTGAAGAACTAACAAACGATGAAGAATTAATGGATAATAATAATCTTCCATCTGAAGAACCGCCTTTAGAAGAAAATGAAGCCCAAATGGATATAGAACCACCAAAAAGTGGCAATTTTTTGGGTGTGGCTAGTAAGAAATTAATTAATTTACTATTAAAAAGGAAACTTATTGTTATTGGGGCTGTTGGCATTATGTTTATCGTTTTTTTAGCAGTCTTTTTTGGTTCGAATGTTTCTACTGAAACATACAATTATAAGAAAATGGAGAGTTTAGATGATCCTTGTGATATGGTTGAAGTAACATATGCTCCATATGGTAGTAACGAAGTTGAAACATCTTCTCTTGCCCTAGAAGATTATATTGCTAAAGCTACTTATACATATACTAAAGATTTTAAAAATATTAATGAAGGAACATATCACTTATATAAAGCTTTAGCTATTGCTTTAAGAACAGAAGTTGTATCTCATGGTTGTAAAGTAACTTATAAAGATAAAAAGTTACTTAATAAACCGGCTATTGAAGGTAAATACAATATCTTAAACAATGCTTTAGAATCAGCTGAAGGAGTAATTATATCTAAAGCTGGTAAAAAAAAGATTATGAGTACTGAAGTATCTGATTTTTGCTATAGTAATAATGATGGCAATAATTATACAATTTTTCAAGTCCCAGACTTTTTAATTCCTAGTGAATGGGTAGATAAAAATGTCCCTAGTCGTTATAAAGATTGTCCTTGTAATCAACCTGATGAAAACTTAAGTGCTTGTTATGAAGAAGGAGATTTTAAAGAATGGGCTCACCAAGATGACACAAGTGGTTTTAATGTTTATGCAGCATATTATTTACTTGATGAATATAAATTAAGTTGGTCAGATATTTTAAAATATTTTGTTGGTGACCATAATTATTGGACAATTAAAGAAGAAGATGAAGAAGAAAACGAAAATGCTTTAAATGAAAATTGTGGAGCGATGGATTTACATAAAACTAGTCTAAGTAAATCTCAATTTGTTGCGGGTATGAAATCTTATAATTACAATGGAGCAAGTCCTGCTGGTTGGCAAAAATTTGTTAATAATGCTGAAACTATTTATGATGTTGCCGTAGCTAATAGTATTAATCCTGAATTTGTCGTTGTAAGAGCAATATTAGAAGGTTTTTCACCAGGGGAAGGGAAAAATAATTATTGGGGCTGGACCTGCTATAACACCTGCCCAAGTTGTTGTACTGATTTTGGGGCTAATTTTAAAGATGCTGTTGCCTCATATTGCCAAGCTGTATACAAACAATACACTGATTATAATGATTTATTAAGAAGTTATGCTTATTTAGGTGATTATTGGTATAATCCTGGTGATGAAAGTATAGGTGGTTGCTATTATGCTCCATATATTTTCCCAGATGGAATTCCTAAAAGAGTTGAACAAGCATGTAATGGTCCCGCTTGTAGTTCTGGTAATCCTGCTAGTTGCACTAAAACTACTGAAGAAGAACAAATCTTATATGGTAAATATCAAGATCGTAATACTCAAACATACCGAAAAGCAATATGGAATATTAGTGAAACTGATTGTAAAATGCAAAATAGTGGAGCCGGTTGTCTATGGTGGCCAATTGGTTCTAAAAAAACAACTGTAAGAGATGAAATAACTTATGCTGATGGAGAGCCTGAAACAACTACTATAACTAGCGGTTTTGGTAAACGTGATGCTCCATTATCTGGGGCAAGTACTAATCATAATGCCATTGATATTGGTGGTGGCGAAGAATTTAATACTAATATAATTGCGGCTGCTGATGGAACTGTTAAAAATATAAATACTGGGTGTGTAGCTGGAAATTATTCTTGTGGTGGTCAATTAGGAAATTATGTCTTTATTGCTCATGATGATGGAAGTCTAACTAGATATGGTCATATGAGTAGCGTCTTGGTTAACGAAGGTGATCAAGTTAAGCAAGGAGAAGTTATTGGTAAATTAGGAAATACGGGAAATTCAACTGGCCCTCATTTAGATTTCCAAGTTCAAGTAAATGGTCAAATTGTCGATCCGACAAACTATGTATCTGCTAGTGACCCAAGAAAAGTTTGTAGTGGTTCTGGAAGCATCGTAAATGGTGATAATAATAAACAAACTATTTGTTTAACTTTAAAAAATAGTGGCTATAGTACTAATGCTATTGCCGGAATTATGGGCAATTTACAACACGAAAGTGGGTTTGATCCTGAAAGTGTTAATGACTCAAATCGTAAAGGAATTGCTCAGTGGAGTCCAACTAGATTTAATAAATTAACTAGTATTTATGGAAGTAATAGTTATTCAGTTGAAAGTCAAATTAAGTTCTTAATTAAGGAATTAAATGAATCTTATCCAGAAGCTGAAAAATATTTAGGCGAAAAACATTCAGCTAAAGACCAAGCATATAATTTCTGTGTGGCTTATGAAAAACATAGTAAAAGTGAATGTGATAATTCCTTAAGAGAAGATTATGCTACTGAATTAGTTAGTTATGTAAAAAATGATTGTAGTTAGGAGATTCTATGAAAAAAAAGAAAGTTATTCGTTTTGTTATCATTATAAGTATCTTCTTATTAATTTTTCTTCTTGTTTATCTAATTAATGGTAAGAACAGATTAGGAATTGAAAAATATGAAGAACCACCTGCTGAAAAAATTCCTTATGATATGACACTTGTTGATGATTACAGTTATTTCTTTTCCGTTGTTAATATCATAAATAATTATTTGAATTATGTTAAAAATCAAGATACGGAAGCTTTAATTAATATTTTACATCCTGAGTATCTTGATTCATATAAAATAAATAGCAATAATTTATATGAAAATTTAGGCACTTTTACTGAGGGTTTACAACTAGCTTATGAAGCCAAAAATATGGATTATAAAATTTATGATAATCGGTATCTTTACTATGTTAAAGGGGATATTATTGAAAATGATTTTGAAGATAGTAAAATCATTATGAATGATGTAATGTTTTTAGTTAATATTGATTATGATAATATTACTTATGCAATCTATCCTCTAAATTATCTTTATGAAACCTTACCAATTATCAACCCTCAAAAGCCTATTAATTTAAATGCTTATAATGAATTAATTGGTTCAAATGTTATAACTAAAGATTATTTGTGTAATTTATACTTAAATGATTTTATTATTAAGCTAAATAATAACTTGGAAAATACTTATGATTTATTAGCTAATAATTTTCGACAAAAATCTTTTGCCCACAAAAAAGATTATTTAAATTATATGCAAAATGTTAAAGATAAAATTAGTTCACAAGTATTTAGTTGTAGCTCATTAAGTGGTAAGAAAAAAGTTTATGAAGTTAAAGATATGAATTTTAATGTTTTTACTTTTACAGAAGAAAGTATTATGAATTATAAAGTTGAATTTACAATCAATTAATATTTTGTGGTTTTAGTATTTTGTAGTATAATAATGAAAGTTAAAGGAGGGCGACTATGAAATTCCGAGTTTCACCAAAAGATTTTACAATTTTCATCATTTTTTGCATTTTTTTGCTTTATTTATGTGCTATTGCTGTTTTAAATTTTTCTTCATTTGCTAATGATGGAACCTTTCATGGCTTAAATCCTTTTCCGGCTTTTGGACCTGATTATATCTTTTTAACTTTATTTATGTTTGTGATGGCATTAGTTATGATATTTTCTAGTGTTTCATCTTATATTTTTGAAAAAGATAAAAGTGGTAAAAGATTAATTAATGTTAAAGAAAAAGAAGAAAAAGGTTATTCTCGTTGGGCTAAAGAAAAAGAAATCAAAGAAGATAAAGGAATCGTTCATATTAAAGCGATTGATAAAAATATTGAAGGTGCAGGAATTCCAATTATTAATAATGGTACTGATTTATGGGTTGATAATGGGGAATATCATACTTTAATTATTGGTACAACTGGTAGTGGTAAATCTGAATGTGTGGTTAAACCTCAAGTTAATGTTTTGGCTAAAAAAGGCGAAAGTATGATTGTTACTGACCCTAAAGGTGAACTATATAAATATTGTGGAAGTTATTTAAAAGAACAAGGTTATAATATTATTGTTTTAAATTTTAGAGATCCTGAAGAGGGTAATGCTTGGAATCCCTTGACGGCGCCTTATCAAAATTATAAAAATGGTAATCGTGATAAAGCTACTGAATTATTAGATGATATTGCTACTAATATTTTAGTGGACCCAAAAAACAAAGAATCTGCCTTTTGGGAAAGAAGTGCAGCTGACTATTTTTGTGGTCTTGCTTTAGGCTTATTTAAAGATGCTAAAGAAAGTGAAGTAAATTTAAATTCTATAAATGTTATGAGTACTATTGGCGAAGAACGTTTTGCAACTAGTCATTATATTAATGAATATTTTAACTTAAAAGGTGCTGATTCTTCTGAATATATCTTTGCTTCAAATACAATTAATGCTCCAAATGAAACCAAAGGGGGTATTTTATCAACCTTTAGACAAAAAATAAGAATTTTTTCTTCAAGAGAAAAATTAAGTGAAATGTTATCTTATAGTGATTTTGATATGCGTTCTATAGGTGAACAAAAAACGGCTGTTTTCTTAATAATTCATGATGAAAAAACGACTTATCATAGTTTATTAACCGTCTTTTTAAAACAATGTTATGAAACACTAATTGATGTAGCTAAACAACATGGTGGTAAATTACCAGTTAGAACCAATTTTATTTTAGATGAATTTGCCAATATGCCACCTTTAAGTGATGTTGATTCCATGGTTTCAGCGGCAAGAAGTCGGGATATTAGATTTACCTTTATTATTCAAAACTTTTCCCAATTAGATGACGTGTATGGTAAAGAAGTCGCCCAAACAATTAAAGGAAATTCTAACAATTGGATATATTTGATAAGTACAGAAATGGCTGCTTTAGAAGAAATTAGTAAAATGTGCGGTGAAGTTAAAAGTAAAGAAAAAGATAAAACAGCATCAACGCCATTAGTAACTATTACAGATTTACAAAAGATGAAACTTTTCCAAGCCATCATTATCCGTTCAAGAATGGCTCCATTTAAAACTCAACTAGAACCAGACTTTAAAATGGATTGGGGAATTGAACGTAAGGAAATGGCTTTCCCTCATCGTCAGATGAAACATGTTGATACTTTCGATATTAAAAACTATGTTTCCGAAGCTAAAAGAAAACAAATGATGGAAAATAATTCTAGTGATTCAAATCCTTTTAATCCTTTTGCTAATCCTAGTTTACCTCCAATGGGCTTTAACCCTTTTGGTGGAATTCCAATTAATAACGGTGGTGCAATGCCTACAATGAATAGACCAGCTGGCAATTTAACAAGTGAAGAAATTGATAAAATGATTGCCGATATCGATAAAAAATTGGCTGAATTAGATGAAGAAGAAGCAAAAGAAAAAGCAAATCTTGAAAATCAAGTATCTAATAAAGACAAAGTTAAACCAATTATTAAAGAAGAAACACCTAAGGAAGAGGAAAAGCCAAAAATTAATGTTGATACTGATGCCATTATTATGAATGATAATATGATTACTGATGATGAATTTTTTGATGATTTTTTTAATGATTAACTATAAGAGGCTTAAAGCCTTTTTTCTTTTTGTCAAAAAAGCCATTGACTAGGGGGGGGGGTCTTATGTTATAATTGCTTTATAATAGAAAAGAGGATAATAATGAAAAAAATAAGTGTGAATTTGATTATGGTATTTAGCTTTTTCTTAGCATTTCTTCCCCATAATGTAAATGCTTGTACTGCCAATAGTGCATCTACTTTAAGAAGTTGCTTGGAAGGTGCTGATGAAATTATTAATATTGATTCTACTGGTTTGGGCAATACTTATAAAGAAGTTTTTGAAATTAAGCGAGATGTTCAAATTATTGGTAGTTCTGATAAAAGTAGTTTCGCAGGTCAATTTAAAATTGTTAACACTAATAGCAACAATAAAGTAGTTATTAAAAATCTTAAAATTAGTTTTCGACTTGATGTTGATGATAATAACTATAGTAATATTTTGGTAACATCACCAGTTGATTTAACCATCAGCAATATTTATACTTCATATGCATCTGGAACACTTTCTACTCTTGAATTTAGAACTATTAATTTTGAAGGAAATATTGATGATTCTAAGGTAAATATTGAAAATAGTACAATTAATGGCTTTTTTGATGGTATAAGAATTGGTGGCGATAATGTAACAGTTAATATTAAAGATTCTTATATTCATAGTCGTTATGCTCTAGCTATTGGTAAAGAAGGAGAGCAACATTCTAAAAATCGTGTAAATATTTCTAATTCTAAATTGTATGCAACTTCTAATAATGAAGCTGAAGCTGCTTTAATTATTGGTGGTCAAGACGATTTAGAAGTTAACATTGATGGCAAAAGTGAGCTTAGTAATTCCAACTATGACAATGCTAATAAGCCTAAAGCTGCTGATATTATTCGCTTTTATAATGGTAAAGACAATACTCTAAAAAATACTAATGTAACCATTAACATTAAAGATCAAACTATTATTGATGATGAGTCTATAAATAATGCTCCTAATCATCTTTTCCATTTTGGTGCAGCTAATTTAGATAGTAATAACGTTATTAATATTGGTAAAGATGTAAAAATGGAATTAAATGGTAAAGATAAAATTGAAATTGCCAAGAAATATAATAATGACCAAACAGGTTATTATATTGTTGGTTTATATGACTTTGATGGTAGTTCTACAATTAAAACATACCCAACCAGTGATGTTGATGAACAGACTGATTTAGCAATGCAAGAAATTGCTAATAAAGTTGAAGAAAATTATAAATTTAAGGGTTGGTATACCGATGTTGATTTAACAAATTCTAAACCAACTAATATTACTAGTAATATTGATTTATATCCTAAAAAAGTAAAAATTTATACAGTTACTATTGCGGGTGAAGAGTTCAAAGAGGTTGAAGAAGGACAATCTTTAAAAGATTTTGCTTTAAGTAAAATTAATGAACTAAAAAATCCTGGCAATAAAATTATTGAAAATTTTTATAAAGAAAATGCTGATGGTAGTGAAACCGTTATTGATAAAGATAGTATATTAGATTATGAAGTTTATGAAGATTTAAAAATAAATGTTAAATATAATGTTAAAATAACAATTAAAGATGATTCAGAAACTGAGTTCATTATTCCTGAAGGTGGAACTTTAGATGGTCAAGACCTTGAATCTTTAAAAGAGGCAACTGACAAACAATTTGATCATTTTGAAGCTAATAATGAAAAAGTAATTGAAAGTGGCGATGGTGCGACAAAATTTACTGAAAATACTGAATTAGTTAGAAAATATACGGTTAATGTTACCATTGAAGGTCAAACTAATAATCCTTATAAATTAAATGAAGGTGATACACTTGATACATTAGATACTAAATATGATAAAATTTTAGAAAAACTAGAAAAAGTAACCAATGGTGGCAAGAAAACCTTTAAAGAATTTAGAAATACAGCAACTAATACTAAGATTGATAAAACTTCTCAAGTAACTAAAAATATTACCATTAAACCAATTTATGAAGTAGAAGTTACGATTGGTAAAACTAAAATTTCTGTTGAAGAAGGAACGACTTGGGAACAATTACAAACTAATGATTTGGCTAAACAAGCTTTAAGTGAATTAGAAAATATTAATGCTTCTCGTTTTGTACGTTTTGAAATTAATGGAACTCCTTTAACAAATGAATATGTTTTCAATGAGCCAGAAGAAATAACAGCTAGATTTAAAATTATTATAACTATTGGTGAAGAACAACTAAGTTTATTAGAAGGTGAAAATTTTAATAATTTAAGTGCTAGTGATGAAGAAAAAGTTACTAATCTTAAAAATGTTGCTAATAAAACTTTCAGTCATTTTGAAAAAACTGGTGAAGAAATTGATGTTTATAATACCCCATTCAATGAAGATACCGTGTTGACCCCAGTATATAATGTTAATGTATTACTTAATGGTAAAACTTACACTTTAAGAGATGACCAATCAATATTAAGTTACAATAATACCGAAATAAATGAATTATTAGATAATGTTGTTGCTAAACGCTTTTCTCACTTTTTAAATGAAAAAAATGAGGTAATAAATCGTGATACTATTATTACTGAAAATATGGAATTAAAACCTATCTATGTTATTGATATTACTATTGGCGATGAGAGCGTTACAGTTAATGAAAATAGTACATGGCAAGAAATTTTAACTAAAATTAATAGTAGCAGTTTAACTCAAGAAGCTTTAGAAAATTTAAAAAATTCTGGTTCTAAAAAATGGGCATACTTCGTTGATGATGATAATAATAAAATTGAAAATGATACAATATTTACTAAACATACTACTATTAGTTCTAAATTTTATGTTAAAGTAACTATTCAAAATCAAGCTTTTGCTGATAAATATCTAGAAGTAATTGAGGGTGAAAATTTAAATTCTCTAACTCCTGATAATCAAGCTATATTAGATGAAATAAAAAATCAAGCTAATAAAACTTTCAGTCATTTTGCAAAAGATGGTGAAGTATATAATCTTGAAGATGCTATCAATGAGGATGTAACTTTAACAGCTGTATATGAAATAATTATTACAATTAATGAAGAAGAATTTACTTTATATGATAATCAAACTTTAAATAGTTTAGGTGATAAGTTAGACCATTTTAAAAATATTTCTGATAAATCTTTTGCTTATTTTGCAAAAGATGGTGCGAAAGTATTTGAAGATAGTACAACTTTCAGTGAAAATACTACAATTACTCCAATATATACAATTACTATAACAATTGAAGATGAAGAATTTTCTAATATTGCGGATAACTTAACTTTTGAAGAAATTAAAAATATAAGTGGAATAAAAGAAAAATTAGCTAGTTTAGAAAATGATCATTTTGCTTATTATGAAATTCTTGGTAAAGAAGTCAAAGATACTGATGTAATATCTACTAATACTACAATTACTCCAGTATATTATGTTTTCTTAAAAGTTAATGATGTAACAATTAAATTATTAAAAGGTCATAGTTTTAAAACATTGACTTCTACAGAAAAAGCTAAAATAAGTCAATTTGAAAATCCTAGTGATAAATCTTTTAAATATTATTTAGCAAACAATGAAATAGTTACCGATGAAACTACTTTTGATACTGATACTATTTTAGTACCTAAATATACAATTAAAATTACGATTGATGATGAAGAATTTACTCTTGATGAAGGTTCTAAATTAACTGACCTTGCTACTCAAGAAAAATATCAAGCTCTTAAAAATCCTCAAGATAAACAATTTAAATACTTTAAAAATGGTAATGAAATTGTTAATGAAGAGCAAGATATCTTTACTAGTAATACTACGTTAGATGCAATCTATGAAGTAACTGTTACTATTGGTAGTGAAAAAATCAATGTTTTAGAAAATACTAGTTTTCAACAATTAAAAGAAAATAGTGATGTTAATAATTGGCTAGCTAACTTAAAAGATAATTCTAATAAAGAATTTGCTATGTTTGTTGATGAAGATAATCAAGAAATTTTGGATACAACCTTATTTATTAAAAATACAACTATTTTACCTAAATTTTCTATTATCATCTCAGTAGCTGACCATGAATTTAAATTACTAGAAGGTCAAACATTAAATGATTTAAGCGAAGAAGATAAAGCTATTTTAGAACAACTAATGGAATCTAGTAACCAAGTATTTAGTCATTATATCAATAAAGAAACTAAAGAAGTTGTAAATAATGATACTAAACTTTATGAAAATACAACTTTAGAAATGGTGCTTGAAGAACAAGAAAATATTAATAATCCTCAAACTGGTGATAATATTTTTAAATATATTGGTCTAGCTATTGTAATGATAATTCTTATTGGTAGTTGTCTAAAAAAATTAATGGCTTATAATAAAAATTAAAAAACTCGTTTGAGTTTTTTTAATTTTCAGTAATAATCTCATCAATTAATCCATAGTTTTTAGCTTCTTTTGCTGACATATAATTATCTCGGTCAGTATCAATAATTATTTGTTCTAATTTTTGTTTTGTATTTTTAGCTAATATTTTATTTAATTTTTCTTTAACTTTTAAGATATGTTCACAAGCTATTTTCATATCGGAAGCTTGTCCTTGCATTCCTCCTAAAGGTTGATGAATCATTACCTCAGCATTTAATAAAGCAAATCTTTTTCCTTTCGCACCAGAAGAAAGAATAAAAGCACCCATTGATGCTGCTAGGCCAACACATATTGTCCGTACCTCACTTTTAATATAATTCATTGTATCATATATTGCTAAACCACTTGTAACTTGACCACCAGGACTGTTAATATATAAATAAATATCATCATGATTTTTACTATCTAAATATAGTAATTCACTGATTATTATATTGGCACTTGTATCATCTATTTCTCCTGTTAAAAATACAATTCGATCTTCAAGTAATCGGGAATATAAATCATAAACTCGTTCTTTGTTATTTTCTTTTTCTAAAACTGTTGGAATAATGTTCATTTAATCACCTATAATTATCATAGTAAGATTTTGTAAAAAGTATTCAAAAAAAAAATAATTTATGATAAAATTAATTAGAATAAGAGGGAGTTAAGAAGATGAAGGTAACATATCAAAATGAAACAAAAATCTTTTCTAAGCCAATTACTTATTATGAGGCGAGTCAACAATTTGGGGTTAGTCACGCCATGGTTGCTTTAGTTAATTTTAACTTAGTCTCTTTAAGTGACAAAATTACTAATGATGTAACAGTTAATTTTTTAGATATTAGACATGTTACTGGTTATAAAATATATCAAGCCGGTTTAAAATATTTATTTTTAGAAGCCATAAATGAATTATATCCTAATAGTAAAGTTAAATTTTTGCACAGTGTACCTAAAGGTATTTTATGTGAAGTAAATATTAATCATGAATTAACAAGTACTGATATTTCACGTATTAAAGGTCAAATGGCTCATCTAGTAAGTAGTAGTGAACCATTTATTCCCTATCATTTGAAACCTATTGATGCTTATAATTACTATATTCAACTTCATGAAGAAGAAAAAGCCGAAATGATAAAAACATTAAGTAGTGATTTAGTAACTATGTATCGTTTAAAAAATAGCTTTAACTATTTTTATACATTTATGCCTTATGATACTTCTAGTTTAAATCGTTATTCAATTGTTTATATTGGTAAAAATAGGTTAGTTCTTGTTTGTCCAAGTTTAGCATTAAATGGTAAATTACCAGATTATGTTCATTATGATAATATTATTAATAATTTTATGGAAACTCAAAGTTGGCTTAAATTAATTCATTGCCCTTATTTAGCTGATGTAAATACTTTAGTAAGTGAACAAAAAATTCAGAATTTCATTTCTATTAATGAAATAAGATTTCATGAAGATATTTTAAAATGTAGTGAACAAATTATGCAAAGTAAAGATGTTAAATTTATATTAATTGCTGGTCCATCTAGTAGTGGTAAAACTACAACAACTAAAAGATTAAGTACTTTTTTAAGAAGTAAAGGGTATGATACTATATGCCTTTCAACTGATGATTTTTTTGTTGAACGTAAAGATACTCCAAGAAATGCTCAAGGGGAAATGGACTTTGAATGTATAAGAGCTATTGATTTAGAATTATTTAATGATACTTTAAATAGATTATTAAATCATGAAAAAGTTGAAATACCGGAATATAATTTCAAAGAAGGTAAAAAAATTTTTAATGGTCATTATATTGAATTAAAAGAAAATACGCTTATTTTAATTGAAGGACTTCATTGTCTAAATGATGATTTATTGCCTTTTATTGATAATAAATATAAATTTAAAATTTATTTAAGTCCTTTTATGCCTTTAAATATTGATCGGCATAATTATATATCAACATTAGATTTAAGATTAATTAGAAGAATTGTTAGAGATAGTAAAACAAGAGGTGTGAGTGTTGAAAGAACCATTTTAGATTGGAAGATGGTTAGAAATGGCGAGGAAAATTATATTTTTCCTTATGTAAGCCAAGCTAATATTATAATTAATACCGCTCTAGCGTATGAATTAGGCGTTTTAAAAGTTTATGCTTTACCGTTATTATATTCTGTTGCTTTAGATAGTACTTGTTACTCTGAAGCTCGGCGATTAATAAAAAGTTTAGACCCATTTTTTACTATTAATAGTGAAATAGTTCCAAAAGATTCTATTTTAAGGGAGTTTATTGGTTAATTAGAAAGGATGATAAAAAATGATTAAAGTAGCAATTAACGGTTTTGGAAGAATAGGAAGATTAGCGTTACGAGAAATGTTGATAACTACTGATTTTGATGTTGTAGCTATTAATGATTTAGGAAGTGCCAGTGATTTAGCTTATTTATTTAAATATGATACTACTCACCGACGTTTTCATGATGATTTAATATCTTATGAAGATGATATGTTAGTTATTAACAATGTTAAAAAAATTCCTGTTTTAAATGAAAAAGATCCTAAAAAATTACCTTGGGAAAGTCTAGATGTTGATTTAGTTTTAGAATGTACAGGATTATTTACAAAATATGAAGATGCCTATGCTCATATTAAAGCTGGAGCTAAAAAAGTTTTAATTTCTGCACCTAGTAAGGGTGATGCTAAAACTATTGTATATGGCGTTAATGATGATATTATTGATGGGAGTGAAGAAATCATCAGTGCTGCATCTTGTACCACTAATTGTCTAGCTCCAGTCTTAAAAGTTTTAGATGATGAATTTAAAATAGTTAAAGGCTTTATGAGTACTATTCATGCTTATACAAATGACCAAGCCACATTAGATATCGCTCATAAAAAAGGTATTTTAAGTCGAAGAGGAAGAGCCAGTGCTGCTAACATTGTTCCAAGTAGTACTGGAGCTGCAAGTGCAATAGGTAAAGTTTTACCTAACTTAGAAGGAAAATTACTTGGTGGGGCTTATCGTGTTCCTGTTCTTGATGGTTCAATGATTGAATTAACTTTAGAATTGAAAACTAAAGTATCAGTTGAGATGATTAATAAAGCTTTTAAAAAACATGCCAGTGATACTTTAAAATTCACTATGGATCCTGTTGTTTCTAGTGACATTATTGGTTGTTCATGTGCAGCTTTAGTAGATGGGTTATTAACAAGTGTTTTAGAAAGTGATAATAAACAATTAGTCAAAGTAGTCGCATGGTATGATAACGAATATGGTTATACTTGTCAGATGCTTAAAACAGCTAAAAAATTATTTAGATAGGTTTGTGATTTTATGAAAAAATGTTTACAAAACATGATTGTCAAAAATAAAAAAGTTATTTTAAGAGTTGATTATAATGTCCCCATATTAAATGGTAAAATATTAGATGATTCTAAAATTAAACTTACATTAGATACTATTTATTATTTATTAAGTGAAAATTGCAAAATTATTATTCTTAGTCATTTAGGAAAAGTCCGTAATAATAATGATAAAAAGAAAAATTCTTTAGAACCAGTTGCTAATCATTTAAAAAGTATTTTAAATAAAGAAGATGTTTATTTTTCTAAAGAAAATTATGGTGTAGAAGTAATAAATAGAGTTAATAGTATGTTACCTGGTGAAATCCTTTTTTTAGAAAATACTCGTTTTATGGATGTCCCTAATCGCTTAGAAAGTAATTGTGATGCCCAATTAGCAGAATTTTGGGCTAGTTTAGGTGATGTCTTTGTAAACGATGCTTTTGGTTGTGCTCATCGGGCCCATGCTTCAAATTATGGTATTAGTAAATATGTCCCTAGTTGTCTAGGCTTTTTAATGCAAAAAGAACTAGGAATGTTAAATCGTTTAGTTCTTCATCCACTTCATCCTTTTACAGTTATAATGGGTGGAGCTAAAATAGATGATAAATTAGAATTAATGGCTAGTTTACTTCCTAAATGTGATTATTTACTTTGTGGAGGAGGAATTGCCAATAGTTGTTTAGAAGCTTTAGGTTTTAATATTGGGGAGTCTTTAGCTACTACTGATGAAAAAACTATTAAAAAAATTCAAAAATTATTATTAAAATATAAAGAAAAATTTGTTTTACCATTAGATGCCGTTGTTGGCAGTACTTACGATGCAAATTTTGCTCAATATAAATTAATTGATAAAATAATTGATAATGATGTTATTTTTGATATTGGCAATAAAACTATTCAAAAATTTTCTGATATTATCATGAAAAGTGAAACTATATTTTTAAATGGAACTGTAGGTATTTACGAAAATGTTATGTTTGCTAATGGAACAAAAGAATTACTTAAACTTTTAAAAAAGAGTGAAGCAATAGTTGTAGTTGGTGGTGGTGATGCTTCTAGTAGTGTTAACAATTTAGGCTATGCTAATGCTTTTACTTATGTTTCAAGTGGCGGTGGGGCAACCTTAGAATATATAGCTACTGAACATTTAGTCGCTTTAGAGCCAATAGGAAAGGAAGAAGATGAAGTTGAAAAGCTTGATATGTAACTTAAAAGCTAATTTTAATCTTGAAGATGTTTTAGAATATAAGAAAGTTTTAGTTAATCATGGTGATATACCTAATTTAATTGTTTGCCCATCTTTTTGCTTTCTACCAGTTATGTATTCTAAAAATTATCAAATCGGGGCTCAAGATGTCAGTGAATATGGCAATGGAGCTTACACTGGCAAAGTAAGCGTTAGAATGCTTAAAAGTTTAAGAGTTTCAGCCGTTTTATTAAATCATGCTGAATTAAAAAATAAAAAAAGTAAAGTTTTAGCTAAACTAAAAAAATGTTTGAAAGCTAAAATGCCTATTTATATATTTATAAGTGAAACTGCTGAAGAACATAATTATCAATATACCCTTAAAGTTTTACAAAATCAAATAGCCTATTATTTAAAAAATATTTCTCATGATAACTATCAATATATTTCATTTATTTATGAACCAAATTGGCTAATTGGCGAAACCTCTTTAGAGGCTACTGAAATAAATAATCTTATTTATATTTTAAAAAAAGAATTAGAAAATACTTATCAACATTCATTTAATATTTTATATGGTGGTGGTGTAAACTTATCTTTAGTAGAAGCTTTAAAAGATAGTTTTGTTGATGGTTTTGCCATTGGAAATAATAGTCTTGATGTTAATAATATCCTTAATATTGTAAATACTCTTAAAAAGTGACAATACTCGACATAAATAGACAGTATTTGTCATTTTATTTTCTTTTAATTTGACGTTTTATCTGGTATTATGTTCTTGGGTGTTGTAAATAGGAAGTACTAGAAAGGAAAAGAAAATGAAAAAATTTAAAGCATTAGTAGTAGATGATAATAAGGAGTTTACGAATAATGTCTTAGAACATTTTAAAAAAAGTGAAGTACTTGAAGTTACAAAAGTTATCCACAATGGAGAGGAAGTAATTAACTATTTAAAAGAACCCAATGACATTGATATTATCTTCTTAGATTTTTTAATGCCAGGGATGGATGGAGTTGCAATTTTAGAAGAAATGCAACGTTCTAAAATTCAAAAGAAAGTTATAGTTTTATCAAGTTTTTTAGAAGACTATACTATGAAAATGATTAAAAAATATCATGTTGATTATTATATGTTAAAACCAATATCTCTAGATTCACTAGAGAAAAGAGCTATAGAAATTTTAGAATCAGAACCTAATTCATCAGTAAATAAAGAAATTAATGAAGATATTGCTATTAAAACCAGTGAATTGTTACATAATTTAGGAATACCTTCTCAAATTAAAGGATATCAATATTTAAGAGAAGGAATATTAATGATATATCAAAATAATAATTTTATTGGTAGTATTACTAAATATTTATATCCAGAAATAGCTAGACGGCACGCGACAACTGCTTCAAGAGTTGAAAGAGCAATTAGACATGCTATTGAAGTTTCTTGGAATAGAGGCGACTACAAAATGATGAATAAATTATTTGGTAATAGTATTGACTATGATCGAGCTAAACCAACCAATTCAGAATTTTTAGTTACTATAAGTGATGCCTTAAGAATAGGCAATAAAGCAATCTTTGCTTAAATAAAATAATATAGAATACAAATTTTAAAATGTATTCTTTTTTGGTACTATAAAAGTGTAATAATTAACTACAAAAAGTAGTTGAATATTACACTTCTTTTTATTATGATTGAAG
>CANQZD010000004.1 GCA_947628275.1 uncultured Bacilli bacterium
TTCAAATAATATATTTTATCATTATAAGGTGACATTTTAAAAAAATTTAGCGGTGACATTTCTAAAAAGGATTAACAGTCTTTTTTCTTTGCTTGTCATAATAATTATTTTATTTTATAATGTTAATGGTGGTTATATGTATAGTTATATGATAGGTAAAGTAACTGGTTATGAAAGTAATTCAATTTTTTTAGAAGTTAATAATATTGGATATCATATTTATGTAGCCAATCCATTTAGTTTTACTACTGAAGGAGATGTTAAAGTCTTTTTATATCATCATATAAGAGAAGAAGAACAAGCTTTTTATGGCTTTAAAACTTTAGAAGAAAAAGAACTTTTCATGCGTTTAATAAGTGTAAAAGGGGTTGGACCTAAACTTGTCATGCCAATGCTTGCTACTGGTAGTGTTAAAGGTATTATTGATGCGATTGATAGAGAAAATATTTTATATTTAAAAAAGTTTCCAAAAGTTGGGGATAAAGTTGCTCGTCAAATTATTCTTGATTTAAAGGGCAAGTTGATGAGTCGTGAGGAAATTGTAAGTAATTCTGTTAATGAAGAATTAGCAAGTGTTTTAGAAGGTTTAGGATATAAAATGATTGATATTAAAAAAGTTATACCTAATATTGATAGTAATTTACCTATTGAAAGTCAGATTAAAGAAGCGTTAAAATTGCTACTAAAATAAGGAGGTTTGATTTATGGATAATCGCATTGTAGATGCTGAAGAACAAAGTGTGGATATTTTTGAAAATAATATAAGACCCCAAAGTTTAAAAGAATATGTTGGTCAAAAAGAAATAACGGATAATTTGAAAGTATTTATTGAAGCAGCTAAAATTAGAAATGAACCATTAGATCATGTATTATTATATGGTCCACCAGGACTTGGTAAAACAACACTTTCACATATTATTGCTAATGAACTGGGGGTAAACATTAAAACAGCTTCAGGACCATCTATTGAAAAAAGTGGAGATTTGGCTGCAATATTGTCAACTTTAGAACCAGGAGATGTTTTATTTATTGATGAAATTCATCGTATGCCAAAATTTATTGAAGAAATATTATATCCAGCGATGGAAGATTTTGAAATTGATTTAGTTTTAAATACTGATGGTAAATCAAGAACAATTAAAATTGATTTACCACCATTTACGTTAGTTGGTGCTACAACAAGAGCAGGAGATATTTCAAGCCCTTTAAGAGATCGATTTGGAATTGTTTCAAAATTAAATTATTATAGTGAAGATGAATTATTAAAAATTATTTTAAGAACTAGTAGAGTACTTGATATGCCTATTAAAAAAGAGGCTGCCAGATTGATTGCTAAAAGATGTAGAAAAACTCCAAGAATTGCTAATCGGTTATTTAAAAGAGTTAGAGATTTTGCATTAGTAAAAAATGTTTATGAAATAGATGAAGAATTAACAGAAGATGCTTTAAAACGATTAAAAGTTGATGAATATGGCCTTGATTCAATTGATATTGAATACTTAACAAGTTTAATTAAAAAATTTAATGGAGGGCCAGTTGGGGTTGAGACTATTGCAACTAGTATTGGGGAAGAAGCTTCAACAATTGAAGATGTTGTAGAACCATTTTTAATGCAAGAAGGTTTTATTAAAAGAACTCCAAGAGGAAGAGTAGCAACGGAAAAAAGCTATGAACATTTAAAAATTGCTCATAATAAAAGTTTATTTTAGGAGGATGTATGGAAAGAAATCGTTTAATTATTATTGAAGGACCTCAAGGTACAGGTAAAACAACTTTAGCAAATTATTTAAGGGAAAATATTCCGAGTTCTAATTTATATCGATTAAGTGGTCAAAAAGATAAAAGCAAAACGGGAAAATTAGTAAGTAAAAGAATGTATTTAGCCTTACTTGCTTATTTAAAACAAATGCAAGATATTCCTATGGATATTATCTTTGACCGTACTTTTTTTACCGAAGAAGTTTATGCAAGATTAGGATATAAAGATTATTCTTTTACAGATGTTTATAATTATTTAGTAGAAGAATTTAATAAGTTAAATTATGATATTTATTTGGTTTTATTATATTTAAAAGATCCACATATTTTTGAAGAAAGACTAAAAAGAGAACCTCATCATGCTTATCAATCTTTTAGTGAGGAAAATAGTACTAACCAACAAAATATGTATCAGACTTTAGGAGAGGAACTTAGGAACACGAATATTAAAGTATTAAGACTTGCTATGGATAATTTTGATGAAGCTTACAGGAAAATAAATAAAGAATTTAATATATAGAGGTAAAGTATGAGTACAGAAGATTTTGATTATGAATTACCTGAACACTTAATTGCTCAGACTCCATTAAAGACGCGTAGTGCTTCAAAACTATTAGTTTTAGATAAAGACACGGGGTTAATTGAGCATAAGGTTTTTACGGATATTAAATCTTATTTAAAAAAAGGTGATGTGTTAGTTTTAAATAATACTAAAGTTATTCCAGCAAGATTAATTGGTGAGAAAATGGATACTAAAGCGGTGATTGAATTATTGCTTTTAAAAGATTTAGGAGAGGATACTTGGGAATGTTTATCAAAACCATTTAAAAGATTAAAAATTGGTACGAAAATTAGTTTTGGCAATTCTTTAGTTGCCCAAGTAGTGGAAAAAAAAGAAGACGGAATTGTTCAGGTAAAATTACTATATGAAGGAATTTTAATGGAAATTTTGGATAAATTAGGTCAAATGCCTTTACCGCCATATATTCATGAAAAGTTAAAAGATAAAGACCGTTATCAAACAGTTTATGCTAAAGTTTTTGGAAGCGCTGCTGCTCCGACGGCTGGCCTACATTTTACGCAAGAATTATTGCAAGAAATTGAACAAATGGGGGTTATTATTGCTTATATTACTTTACATGTTGGTTTAGGAACCTTTAGACCGGTTATGGTTAGTGATGTAACTAAACATGTCATGCATAGTGAATATTTTGAAATAAGTAAGGAAACTGCTGATATTTTGAATAAGGCTAAAAAAGAAGGTAGAAGAATAATTGGAGTGGGAACAACTTCAACGAGAACTTTAGAAGCAGTAATGAGTAAATATCATACTTTTAAACCTTGTCAGGAAAATACAGATATTTTTATTTACCCTGGTTATGAATTTAAAGCTATTGATTGTTTAATTACTAATTTTCACTTGCCAAAAAGTACATTAATTATGCTTGTTAGTGCGTTAGCCGGTAAAGATAAAATTATGAAAGCTTATGAGGAAGCTGTTAAAAATAATTATCGTTTTTTCTCTTTTGGAGATGCGATGTTTATAAAAACGGATAAAGTGAGGAAGATTTAAATGAAGTTAGAGTTTAAATTGTTAAAAACTTTGGAGTCAAGTAAAGCTAGATTGGGAAAAATAATTTATAATGGAGTTGAATATGAAACGCCAATGTTCATGCCAGTGGGAACGCAAGCGACGGTTAAAACATTAAGCCCAGAAGAAATTAAAGCAACTAAAGCGGGAATTATTTTGGCCAATACTTATCATTTATGGTTAAGACCGGGTGATGAGGTTATTAAATTAGCTGGTGGGTTGCATAAGTTTATGAACTATGATGGGCCAATTTTGACTGATTCAGGGGGTTTTCAGGTATTTTCTTTAGCCAAGAAGAAAGATATTAGAGAAGAAGGAGTTCGTTTTAAAAATCAATATAATGGCGATGAATTATTACTTACTCCGGAAAAATCAATTGAAATTCAAGAAAATCTAGGCAGTGATATCGTCATGAGTTTTGATGAGTGTATTGGCTATCCAGCTGATGAAGAATATGTTAAAGAAAGTGTTTTAAGAACTTTACGTTGGGCTAAAAGAGGTAAAGATGTTTTTAAAGGTAATGATCAAATTTTGTTTGGGATAGTTCAAGGTGGCGTATATGAAAAGTTACGGGAATACTGTGCTAAAGAGTTAGTTAAAATGAATTTTGATGGATATTCAATTGGTGGAACAAGTGTTGGGGAAGATAAACCGACTCAATATAAAATGGTTGAGTATTCGGTAAAGTATTTGCCAGAAGATAAGCTAAGGTATTTAATGGGAGTAGGAGATCCTATTGATATTGTGGAAAATGTTATAAGAGGAATTGATATATTTGATTGTGTCAGTCCAACAAGACTTGCTCGACATGGTCATGCTTTAACAAAATATGGCAAGATTAATTTAAAAAATGCTAAATATAAAACTGATTTTACTCCAATAAGTGAAGTTTGTGATTGTTATGCTTGCCAAAATTATACTAAAGCATATATTAAACACTTAATTAATACTGAAGAAAGTTTTGGGGCACGTTTATTATCTATTCATAATATTCGTTATTTAGTTAATTTGATGGAAGAATTAAGATTAGCTATTAAAGAAGATCGAATTTTAGAATATCGTGAGCAATTTATTAAAGATTATTATGGTGAAATATGAAAAATAAAACGATTATTCTAATAACTTTTTTAACGATTGTTGTAGCAATCTGTTTGGCAACGGCCTATAAAGTAAATAAGCGTCATGAATATAGAGAAGTTTTAGTAGTTACAAAACGGATAGTTGAAGGAGCTAAGTCATGTTTTTTTAAAGATGATTGTACGGGTAATAAAGTATCTTTAGAAACACTGATAAGTAAAGGATATGCTAAAAAAGAAATCAATCCTAAAACTAAGACATATTATAATTTAGATAGTTATGTAATAAAAAATGATGATTATGAATTTATAGAAGTAAAATAAACCAAATAGGCATAATTATGCAATTATGCTTTTTAAATTGGGGGAAATTTGATAAAATAAATTTATTCGGGTGGTAGTAATGAAACGTAGTGAAGTAAATATTGATGATTTGTCACCAATGATGAAACAATATATGGAAATTAAAAATGATTATAAAGATGAATTATTATTTTATCGATTAGGTGATTTTTATGAATTGTTTTTTGAAGATGGAGAGATTGCTAGTCGCGAATTAGAATTAACTTTAACAGGAAAAAATGCTGGTCTTACAGAACGGGTGCCGATGTGTGGTGTTCCTTTTCATTCAGTTAAACCTTATATTGAAAAATTAATTAATAAAGGATATAAGGTCGCAATATGTGAACAATTAGAGGATCCTAAAACAACAAAGGGAATGGTTAAAAGAGGAGTTACACAGGTCATAAGTAAAGGAACTGTAGTTGATTTAGAATTACTAAATGAACATAATAATCATTATATTGCCAGTATTTTAGATTTTGATTATATTTATGCAATTTGTTATGCTGATATTTCAACTGGAGTTATCTATGCTAGTATAGTTCCTCATCAAAAAGAAAAATTAATTAGTACGATTCTTAATTTAAATATTTTAGAAGTTGTTTTAGCTAATAATAATGATTTAGAATTAATATCACTTTTAAAAGGTAATTATAATTTAGAAGTATCTATTTCTAGTGAATATTTAGAAGATGAATATAGTAATTTATATGAAGATTTAACTGATGAACATTTAATTTTAACAGTTAAACATTTACTATATTATTTAGTTGTAAAAGAATTAAAAAATTTGAGTCATTTTAATAAAGTTATGATAGTTTATCCTGATGATTATTTAGTAATGGATGTGCATACAGTAAGAAATTTAGAATTGATTGAAACTTTACGTTTAAAAGAAAGAACTTATTCTTTATTATGGCTTTTAGATAAAACTAAAACAAGTATGGGTTCGAGAAAATTAAAAGATTGGATTATGAATCCGTTGAAAGATAAAGCTTTAATTAATGAAAGATATGATAAGATTGAAATTTTAAATAATGAATTTATTTTAAAGGATGAATTAAGAGATGCTTTATATAAAATTTATGATATTGAAAGATTATGTGGAAAAATTTCTTGTGGTTCGTTAAATGCTAGAGATTTATTACAATTAAAAGTGAGTTTAAGTGTTTTGCCTAAAATTAAAGAAATTGTTAAAAATTTAGGCTTTGATATTAAAATTGAAACTCATGAAGAAATTTATAACTTATTAGAGAAAGCTATTTATGAAAATCCGCCAGTAACAATTAAAGAGGGTTATTTGATTAAAGAAGGTTATAATAGTTTATTAGATGAATTAAAGGCTGTTCGAAGTGGGGGAAAAGATTTTATTGCCCAATTTGAAAATAAATTAAGAGAAGAAAGTGGAATTGCTAATTTAAAAGTTGGCTATAATAAAGTTTTTGGTTACTTTATTGAAGTTAGCAAAGGTCAAGTTAGTAAAGTGTCTGAACAACTACATTGGGAAAGACGGCAAACTCTTACTAATGCAGAACGTTTTATTTCTCCAGAATTAAAAGAAAAAGAAGCAATGATTTTAAATGCCGAGGAAAAAATTATTGATTTAGAGTATAATTTATTTATAGAAATTAAGAATTTTATTAGTAAAGATTTATTAAAATTAAAAGATACGGCAAATGTAATTGCTAAATTAGATGCTATAACTTCTTTAGCGGTATGTGCTGATTTATATAATTTAGTTAGACCTAATTTAAATGATGAACATATTATAGATATTAAAGAAGGACGTCATCCAGTAATTGAACAGGTTAGTAATCATAATTATGTTACTAATGATTGTGTAATGGATAATACTATTAATACGCTTTTGATAACCGGACCAAATATGAGTGGTAAATCAACATATATGCGTCAATTAGCTATCATAATTATTATGGCTCAGATGGGTTCTTTTGTACCGGCTAAGAAAGCAAATTTGCCAATTATTGATAAGATTTTTACGAGAATAGGTGCTAGTGATGATTTAGTAAGTGGCGAATCAACTTTTATGGTAGAAATGAAAGAAAGTAAAAATGCTATTTGTAATGCCACGGAAAATTCTTTAATTTTGTTTGATGAATTAGGAAGAGGAACAGCAACTTATGATGGAATGAGTCTTGCCCGGGCTATTTTAGAGTATGTTACTAAAAATATTGGCTGTAAAACGTTATTTTCAACACATTATCATGAACTTACTAGTATTGAAAAAGAATATACTTCAATTAAAAATGTTCATGTTTCGGCTTTATTAGAAAATGATAATTTAACTTTTTTACATAAGGTTAAGTCAGGTTCTATTGAAAAAAGTTATGGTATATGGGTAGCTAAGTTAGCGGGTATGCCTGAAGAAATTATTAATAATGCTAGTAATATTTTAAAAGTTTATGAAAATAATCCGAAAAGTAAAACAGAAAATAGTATTCAATTAAAAATGGAATTTCCTGAAGAAAAACAAGTTCATGATAAAATAAGAGAACGGATTAAAGATGTTGATCCTCTTAGAACAACACCTATTGAAGCTTTAAATATTTTATATGAATTAAAGGAAATGGATAAATAACATCTATAAAAATTAAATAGATGTTTTTATGATGACTTTTGAAGTATTTTTTAGTAAAATAGTAGAAGGTGAGAAGATGAAAAATATTTATGGGGAAACAATCCAAGATTTAGAAAAATATTTTGAGTCTATTGGTGAGAAAAAATATAAAGCTGTTCAAGTATATGAATGGTTATATCAAAAAAGAGTTACTGATTTTTCGCAATTTACAAATTTAAAAGGTGAGACAATAGAACGTTTAAAAGCAGATTATAGTTTAAATAGAATAACGATTAAGAAAAGAGAAATTGATGAATTAACTGAAAAATATTTATTTCAATTAGAAGATAATGAGTGTATTGAAGCTGTTTTAATGTACCATGATTATGGGATTAGTGTTTGTGTTTCCAGCGAAGTAGGATGTAATATGGGCTGTGCTTTTTGCGAGTCAGGGCGCAGGAAAAAAGTTCGGAATTTATGGCCTCATGAAATAGTTTTACAAATATTAGCTATTGAACAAACAATTAATAGGCGAATTTCTTCAGTAGTAATAATGGGAATTGGTGAACCCCTAGATAATTATGATAATATTATAAAATTTATTAATATTATTAATCATCCTAAAGGAATAGCTCTCGGGGCAAGGCATATTACTTTATCGACTTGTGGTTTAATTCCTAAAATTAAAGAACTTAGTAAGTTAAATATTCAAATTAATTTAGCTGTTAGCCTTCATGCTCCTAGTGATGAGTTACGAGATAAGCTAATGCCTGTCAATAAAGTGTATAGTATAACCCCCTTAATTACTACTTTAAAAGAATATATTGAAATTACTAATAGACGAGTCACAATAGAATATGTTATGCTTAATATGGTAAATGATACACCAGAATGTGCTAAAATGCTTGCCAATCTTTTAAAAGGATTGAATGTTTATGTTAATCTGATTCCTTATAATGAAACAAGTCATTTGCATTTTAAGAAAAGTAGTAAAGAACGAATATTAAAATTTTATGATGTTTTAAAAAAAGAGGGAATTAATGTAACCATTAGAAAAGAATTTGGGAGCAAAATAAGTGCGGCTTGTGGTCAATTACGTAGCAAAGAGGTGCAATAATGAAGTCATTTTATTTAACAGATGCTGGGAAGGTTCGGAGTCATAATGAAGATTCGGTAACAATTATTAAAAATAATAATGATGAATATTTATTAATAGTAGCTGATGGAATGGGTGGTCATCGGGCTGGAGAAATTGCTTCTAGTTTAGCGGTGACTCATTTAGGAACTCGTTTTAAAAATATGAGTAGTGTTGGCTCAAAAATGGATGCAGCAAATTGGTTAAATGATAATGTTAATGAAATAAATTCAGCAATTTTAGAATATGCTAATACGCATGAAAATTCGAAAGGTTTAGGAACGACATTAGTGTTAGCTTTATTAACTAAAGATTATTTATTATTTGGTAATATTGGTGATTCTTCAGGTTTTGTGATTAAAAATGGCAAATTACATAAAATGACTAAAGATCATACATTAGTTAATTTGCTTGTAGAAGCAGGTAATTTAACGGCTGAAGAAGCTAAGAATCATCCTAAAAAAAATGTTTTGATGAAAGCTTTAGGAGCTGCTGATAAATGTGAACTTGATTTGATTGATGTTGAGGCAAGTGTCGATGGAATTTTACTTTGCAGTGATGGTTTAACTAATATGCTTAGTGTTGAGCAAATTGAAAAAGTTTTAAATGAAGATTTAACTATCGAACAAATGGTTGAAAAATTAATAAGAAAGTGTAATATGCGTGGTGGAACTGATAATATTTCCATTGCAATTTTAGATATGAAAAGTGGGTGGGACTTATGATAATGAAAGGTCAGAAAATATCAGACCGTTATCAAATTATGAAATCGATTGGTGAAGGTGGGATGGCAAATGTTTATCTTGCCTATGATACTATTTTAGACCGTGATGTAGCGGTTAAAGTTTTACGTGGCGATTTAGCTGGTGATGAAAAGTTTGTTAGGCGTTTTCAAAGAGAAGCGTTATCTGCAAGTAGTTTGACTCATCCTAATATTGTTGAAGTATATGATGTTGGTGAAGATCATGGCATGTATTATATTGTAATGGAATACATTGAAGGACGCCATTTAAAAGAACTGATAAAAAAACGAGGAAAATTAACTGTAAGCGAAGTAATTGATATTATGCTACAGATAACTGATGGAATGAGTGTTGCTCATGATTCATATATTATTCATCGGGATATTAAACCTCAAAATATTATGATTTTAGAAAATGGATTAGTTAAAATAACTGATTTTGGAATTGCCATGGCAATGAATGCAACCCAACTTACCCAAACAAATTCTGTGATGGGTAGTGTTCATTATTTACCTCCAGAACAGGCTAGTGGTAAGGGCTCAAGTTTACAAAGTGATATTTATTCAATGGGAATTGTAATGTATGAACTTCTTGCAGGGAAGTTACCTTATAAGGGAGAAAATGCTGTTGAAATTGCTTTAAAACATTTAAAAGAACCATTACCGTCTATTAAAGATGAAATTCCTAATTTACCACAAAGTATTGAAAATATTATTATAAGAGCAACAGCTAAAAATCCCAAAAATCGTTATGCTGATGCTAGAGAAATGCATAATGATTTAATGACTTGTTTAGATGAATCACGGGCTAAAGAACCTAAAATTGAATTACCATATCCAGAAAATATTGATGATACTAAAATTACTAAAGCTTTAAAAAATGCAAAACCAGCTGAGAAAAAATCAGAGGAAAATAAGAACAATGAGGAAGAAGAAATTATTGCTCGACAAATTACCCAAAATGATTTAAAAAAGGAAAACAAAACAATTATTATTTTAGCTTCAATTTTTACCTTTTTGGTTGTGGCAATTACAACGGTTGTGTTGTTGGTACCAGCTTTAACAACAAATAAAGAAATTTTAATTCCTGATGTTACTAATCAAACGGTTGAAGAAGCAATTAAAACTTTACAAGATGCTGGCTTTAATGTAGCAACAGATCAACAACCAGCTTCATCTGATGAAATTGAGTATGGTAAAATTGTTAAAACTAGTCCTTTAGCGGGAACTAAGCGAACAAAAGGAACTCAAGTAACGTTATTTGTAAGTGAAGGCGATGCTAAAATTACTTTAGAAAATTATGTTGGACAAAATTACTTAGAAGTTAAAGGTAAATTAGAAACTTTAGGCGTTCAAGTAATTATTGAAAAGAAAGATGCCAAAAATAATGCTGAAGAAAATATTATCATTGAGCAAAGTCCTTTAGAAAACGAAAAGGTTAGCAAAGGTGATTATGTAACATTATATATCCCTGAAGTTGATAAATATCCAGATTTTACGAATGGAAGTTATACTTATGATGATGTTGTGTCATATTTAGAAAAATATAATGTTAAGGTTAATAAAGTTGAAGAAGAAACATCAAGTAAAAATCCAGGAATTGTTTTAAAACAAAGTAGAGCTAAAGGGACTAGAATTGTTGAAGGTACTTCAATTACGATAACGGTTGCTAAAAAACCAGAAAAAAATAGTAGCAATAATAATAACAATAACGATGATAATAGTAATGAAGCTAATGAAAATAATGAAGATGAAGAAAATAGGTTAGATTAATGATTGGTAAAATAATAAAAAATATTAGTAATTTATATACTGTTTTAGCAGATAATAAAGAATATGTATGTCAGCCACGGGGAGTATTTAGAAAAGATAAAATTACTCCCTTAGTTGGTGATATTGTAGAATTTGATCAGCAAAATCTTTTGATTATGAAAATTTTGCCTCGAAAAAATCAATTATTAAGACCTAACGTGGCTAATATTGATTATTGTGTAATAGTAACAAGTTTAAAACAACCAGATTTATCCTTGCAATTATTAGATAAACAAATAACTCATAGTTTAATAAATAATATTAAGCCTTTACTTTGTTTTACAAAACTTGATTTGGCAACTAAAGAAGACAGAGCTAATTTAAAAAAATTACGAGACTATTATGAAAAATATCAAATTAAAACTTTTGATAATCAGCATTTAGATTCATTGACTCTATTTTTACAAGATAAAAATGTGGTTTTAACTGGTCAATCTGGGGCTGGAAAGTCAACTTTGTTAAATAGATTAGAGCCTGATTTAAATTTGAAAACTAGTGAAATTAGTTTGGCATTGAATAGAGGAAAGCATACGACTAGACATACACAATTTTATAATATTAAGGATATTTGGTTTTGCGATACTCCAGGCTTTTCTTCTTTAACATTAAGTAATTATACCAAAATGGATATCAAGAATAGCTTTATAGAAGCCTTAAATTTTGAATGTAAGTTTAATGATTGTCTTCATTATCAAGAAATTGGGTGTGGAGTTAAAAAAGCTGTTCAAGAAAAAAAGATTTTAAAGTCTCGGTATGATAATTATTTAAATTTTTTAAAGGAGGCTAAAAAATGAAGGTTTCGGTCTCATTTTTAAAATATCAAAATTCAAAAGAAGAAACGATAAAAAAAATCATGGCTACCCATGCAGATTACATCCATGTTGATATTATGGATGGTCTTTTTGTGGAAGCTAAAAATGATGATTTAGATGAATTTATTCATCTATTAAAAGATAGTAAAAAGCCTTTGGATATTCATTTAATGGTAGCAAGTCCTAAAGAATATATTGATAAATTAAAGATATTAAATCCTGAATTTATTACTATTCAAGCTGAAATATTAAATCCATTGGTATATTTAAAACAAATTAAAAGTTATAATATTAGAGCTGGTTTAGCTATTAATCCTGATACTGATATTAATATTATTAATAATTATCTTAATTATCTTGATTTAGTTTTAATAATGAGTGTATATCCTGGAATGGGAGGTCAAAAATTTATTCCTCAAGTTACTAAAAAAATTAAAATGATTCCTCGTGATAAATTGTTGGTGAGTATTGATGGGGGAATTAATGATGAGACGATTAAAATAGTTCGGGATGATGTTGATATATGTGTAAGTGGCTCATTTGTTTGTATGAGTGAAGATTACGAAAAACAACTTGAAAAATTATTGACTTAAAATTGTAAAATTATTTAAAATTAGTTGTATTGTCAATATTAATGTGATAATATTTATTTATAATAGAAAGGAGAATAACAATGGCATATATTGTAAGAGAACGTTCTACTTTAGAAACCGCTCCACTTAAAAGTGCAGTTGAAAAATACAATTTAACTTTGTCACCAAAAGTAAGTGCTGATTCTTTAACTGTTGATGAAACTGCTCGTGAACTTTATCAAAAAATTTATACTAATTATACAAACATTAAAAATTATTTTGATAAAATTGCTGCTGAATATAAAACTGTTATTAAATATACTAAAGGTATGGACAAAACTTTCAATAAATTAAGTACTAATTGTAAAAATCAAGGACAATATTGCATCAATAGAAGAAATGAGTTAAATAATTTATTTGAATATGCTGATTTAGAAAAAAGAATAGCTGATTTAGAAGCTGCATTAAATCAAAGCTCAATAGATGAATAGGAGGTGTTATAATGGCAAGTAAAAAATTAAAAATTACAAATACGGCGAAAGTAAAACAAAGTGTTATAAATATTAATGCTAATATGGTTAGTCTTGCTAATGAATTAAAAAGCCTAAGTGCCAATATTAATGCAATGATGGTTGGCGATACTGAAGGACCTTATTGGAACGGAAATAAAGCTAAAAGATTTTATAATAAGGCAATAAGTAATTTGAAAAACAACATCGATGATTATTCAAAAGCTCGCAATTATTTAAATGCCCTTGCTGTTGGTTTTGAAAAGGCTTTTAATCAGGATAAATAATTATGCTAAAATTAAGTGATGAAGCTAAAGCTAAGTATGCTAAATATCTTGATGCTAATGGTAAACTTATAATTGATGATACTTTGCCGGAAGATGTTAAAAAAGCTTTTAATTATTTTAATAGCAGAAATATTAATATTATGCAATTGAATGTCAATGATGATATTATTGATTTGCCTGAAGAAGAAGTTAATGATTCCGATTTAGATGATGATGTTGATTTTGACGATGGTGAATCTGATGAATTATTTGATGATGAAGAAGATGAAAATGTTAATCTTGATGATTTAAATAATTTATTTTAAGGTTGGAGTTTTTCAATCTTTTTTTATTGATAAAAAAATAGATAGAAAACTATCTATAAAAAATAAAAAAGCAGAAAACAAATCACTTTTTCTACTAAAAACAATACTTAGAATAGTAACTATTATATATATTCTATAAACAAGCTATAAATAAATTATAACGAACGTACAAAATATAATACAATAATACTATAAAAAATACATACGGTTTTCTAAAGCATATTTGAAACTAGCTAAATTTCTAATATGCTACGAGTTTAATGGTAACAAAAGTACCTGAGTCCATCTCTCATATTCAATATTTGGCCTTTTATAAAAGTGTACACGATGGCTTGATTAGAGCCTTGGACGCAACATACCAGATAAATTTAAATAAATTTTTTATTAAGCATGAAAGCTTAACCATATTGCCTAAATGACACAAATATCTACTATTTAAATGCCATAAACAGAGGTATAACAAGAATCGTTACTACCTTTTATTATGACAATTATAATATAGCACATTAAATTTTTCCCGTCAATAGCTTTTTGAATATTTGCCAAAAAAGTATTCAACCCTTGTAAAAATCTTGATTATTGAGGCTATTTGTAGTATATTTTTGATATAAGTATAATAGAAAGGGTGTAAGTATGAAGCTATTGATTGGTGACCAAAAAAAATTACATTCCTTTCAATTACCTAATAAGATAGATCAGCTATTTGCAATTAATTTTGATTATTATCTTGATGGTACTTATTTTACAGAAATTATTAATTTAAAAGCTAGTAATAATCGATGGGTTATTTATGCTGAAAATAAAATTGAATTAAAACAAAATGATAAAAATTGTAATATGATTGTGGTATCTTCTAATTCTTATTTTGAAATTAAATATGCCGATATTCCTAATTTTATACCAGTATTTGTCTTGCCTGATTTTGTTGAATTATATCAATATTCTATTTCTAATATTGGTAAGATTGATATTGGAAGTACTATTTCTTGTCAAATTTATATTCCTAATTTTTCACAATTAGCCTGTTCAATTGTTAAAGGTGAAAAAGATTATTATGCTTTGAAAAACGATTTTGGCAAGTGCTATTTAAATAATTATTCGTTTACTAAAGAAAAGTTACAACCTGGTGATGTTCTTTTTATAAATGGGATGGTTATTATTTATATGCGTAACTACTTGATGTTGTTTCCATATTTATACCAAGTAACGGTTAATGCTTTACCATATATTGAAAAGATGAAGGTTACTAATATTCCTTTAATTACTCCAGTTAGTGATGTTGAAAAAAATATTAAATTATATAAAGAAAATCAATTATTTGTTCATAGTCCTAGATTAAAACAAGAAATAGAAGAAGTATTCTTTTCTTTTGAATTGCCACCTCAAAAAGAAGTTATGCAAAAAACACCGATAATATTTACTATTGGTTCTTCTGCTATTATGACAATGACTTCATCAGTTTCAATTATTACTAGTATTAGATCTTTTGTTAAGGGAGACACTGATGCTTTATCATTGATGTTAGAATTTGTTGTATTTGGATTAATGCTTGTTTCTGGATTAATGTTGCCATATTTAATGGATTTATGGGAAAAACATACAATTAAAAAGAAAGAAAGATTGCGGCAAAAAAAATATAAAGCGTATTTAAATAAGCAAGAAGATGCATTAAATCAAATTGTTATTAAGCAGACAAATATTTTGAATAATAATAATCTTCCTTTAGAAAAAATTTTAACAAATATTTTAAATGGCTGTAAAGATGTTTGGAATAGAGAAATGTTTGATAATGATTTTTTAACAATTACAATTGGAATTGGTAATTTGCCTGCAAAGATTAATATTGATATTCCTAAAAAAACATTTTCATTGATTGAGGATAATTTAGTTGATTTAGCCCAAAAAGCAGCTAGTAAGAAGTATGTTTTACAAGATGTACCGATTACAATTTCAATTCTTAAAAATCGAGTTGTTCCGATTGTAATTGATTCAGAAAACCGTTATGATTATATTCATTCAATAATGTTACAATTAATTTATTTTCATAGTGGAAATGATTTAAAAATTATAACAATTACTGATGAGACTAAAAAGAGTAAATGGGAATATATGAAATATTTATCTCATAGTTGGAATAAAGATTATGATCGACGTTTTTTTGCAACAAATAGTGAAGAAGTTGCTCAAATATCAATGTATTTGGAACAAGAGTATGAACTAAGACGTAGTTCAATTGATAACCAAAAAATAAATAATTATTCTGAATATTACTTAATTGTAACAGATAGTTATGCAATTGCTCATGATTTATCAATATTAAATAAAATATTTAATTCAGAAAGAGATTATGGTTTTTATTTATTAATTTTTGAAGATTCAATTAAAAACTTACCAAGTCAGTTTACAACTTTAGTTCAAGTACTTGATAAGAACGGGGTAATTATTGAAAGAGATTCTATTAATCAAGAACAATTAACTTTTGTACCAACTTTTATTGCTGATTTAGATATTGATAATTATTCAAAAGTTATTGCTAATATTCCAATAAATATAAAAAATAGTAATACAGCAATTCCTAGCAGTGTTTCTTTTTTGGAATTATATAATGCAACACGAGTTGATCAATTAAATATTTTATCAAGATGGACAAATAATAATCCGACGTTATCTTTAAATGTTCCAATTGGGGTGAAAGAAAATAATAAACTTGTTGAGTTAGATTTACATGAAAAATATCATGGACCTCATGGTTTAATTGCTGGTTCAACTGGTTCTGGTAAATCTGAATTTATTATTACTTATATTTTGTCTTTGGCTATTAATTATCATCCTTATGAAGTTCAGTTTGTTTTGATTGACTATAAAGGTGGAGGATTGGCTGGAGCTTTTGAAAGAAGAGAAGCAGGAATTAAAATACCTCATTTAGTGGGAACAATTACAAACTTAGATGTTAGTGAAATGAATCGAACTTTAACATCTATTAAAAGTGAATTGCAAAGAAGACAAAGAGTTTTTAATGAAGCTAGAGAAAAAAATAATGAAAGTACAATTGATATATATAAATATCAAAGATTATATCGAGAAGGAAAAGTTACGGAACCAATGTCTCATTTATTCATTATTTCTGATGAATTTGCTGAATTAAAAGTTAATCAACCTGATTTTATGGATGAATTAGTTTCAGCAGCGCGAATTGGTCGTAGTTTAGGAATTCATTTAATATTAGCTACACAAAAGCCTAGTGGAGTAGTTGATGATCAAATATGGGCTAATACTCGTTTTAGGGTCTGTTTGAAAGTACAAACAACTGAAGATAGTATTGAGTTATTAAAAAGAAATGATGCGGCTTTTCTTACTGATGCCGGAAGGTTTTATTTACAAGTTGGAAATAATGAATTATTTGAATTAGGGCAATCTGGATGGGCAGGAGCAAAATATATTGAAGCTGATCGGATTCCTAAAAAATTAGATGATGATATTGTTTTTATTGCCAATAATGGAGAAGCTATAAAAATGATTAATGAAGATGTAAAACAAGCTGATTTTGTTGATAAAGGTGATCAATTAACTAATGTTGTTCAGTATTTATATGATTTAGCAGTTAAAGAAAATATTAAATTTTCTTCTTTATGGAAAGAAAATATTCCAGAAAAAATTTATTATGAAGATATTATTAAAAAATATAATATTAAACCAACGATGTATAATATTGAACCAATTATTGGAGAATATGATGATCCAGAACATCAAGAGCAAGGATATGTTAGTTTACCATTAAATAAGTGTGGAAATACTTTTATTGTTGGAACTAGTGGTTCAGGGAAAACGACATTACTTTCAAATATTATATTTTCAACAATTGTTAATCATAATTGTGATGAAGTTAATATTTATGTTATTGATTTTGGGGTTGAAAAGTTAAAAGAATTTCAAGATGCTCCTCAAGTTGGTGAAGTCTTAACGATTGCTGATGCTGATAAAATTAAATTTTTATTCTATATGTTACAAGAAGAAAAAAATAAACGTTTTGCTTATTATAGTAGTAATGGCCGGGATTTTGAAACTGATTTAAAAAATAAGGAAGTACCTTTTCCAAGTATTTTAGTTATTATTAATCAGTTTGAAGTTTTCAAAGAAAATTTTGAGGATATTGTTGATAATGATTTTGGACCATTTACCAGAAATTGTACTAAAGTTGGTATAACATTTATTGTGGCTGCAACGCAGATTAGCGCTTTAAGTTATGGCTATGATAATAATTTTCCAGAGAAAATATTATTAAATATGTTAGATCCTACTGATTATAAAGCTTTTTTTGAAACAGATATAATTCCTAAGAAAAATCCAGGGCGTGGTATTATTTATTTAGCAGAACCATTTGAATTTCAAGTACCATTGTTATTTAAAGATAATTATGAAAATAATTTAAATTATATTATTAGTAGATTATGTTTATATATTAAAAAACGGGCTAGAAGGGTTCCAATAATTCCTGATGAAATATCTTATGATTTATTAGAAGATAAAGTTAATTCTCTTAAAGCTGTTCCAGTTGGTATTAATATTCAAACTGCACAAGTAAGCACCTATAATTTTGATAATTTGTTAAATGTTTTTTGTGCTGAATCGCATAATGCGATTAAGAATTTTTTACCAGTTTTAACTCATTTATTAGGCAAAATTGAAAATACTAAAGTAATAATTATTAATTCTATTAAGAGTGTAAAACTTAAGGAACAAGTTGAAGGGGCATATTATGATGGTAATTTTGCTTCAGTAATTAAAGTAATAAATAATAATGTAATAAAATATCAGGAAAATCCTAGTGATAATCAATTTGTAATCTTCTTTTTAGGATATTCTCAGTTACAAGAGTATTTAAAGAAACAAAGTGAGACTGAAGATGTAATTACCGTTGATAATTTAATTTTAAATGCTAAGTCATTAAATAATTTTAAATTTGTAATATATGATAATGACAGAGGTTTATCTGACATAAGTGATAGTAATATTGATTTATATTTTAAAAGAAATAATGGTATATGGTTAGGTAAAGGTTTTGAATCTCAATCATTATTTGATGTGGCTATGCAGTATGATAATAATACTTATGGTAATGGCACAATAACGATTATTAAAAATGGCAAGACAGAACATGTAAAATATATGTAGAAAGAGGCTGGAGTATGAATGATAAAGTTATTGTAAAGGTAAGCGTTCCAGAAATTAATGAAGCATATGATATTTTATTACCAATTAATAAAAAAATAGGCACTATTGTAACTTTATTAATTAAGTCAATTAGGGAGATTAGTAATAACTCCCTTCCTAATTTAAATTATTGTAAATTATATAATAGTGATACATTGCAGGTTTACGATTGGAATTTATTAGTGTATAATACAGATATTAGAAATGGTACTAAATTAATACTATTTTCTAGATAGAAGGAAATGAAGCTATGGAAAATGTTAAAAAAGAGGCTAAAGAAAGTAATGTTTTAGCAATAATATTGATTGTTTTAGCAATTATTTTGTTTATTAATCCAGAAAATTTTATTAGAATAGCTATTAATGTATTTGGCTATTTAGGAATTGTTTGGGGAATTGTTTTAACATTTTATTATTTACGAAAAATTAATGAAGAAAATAATAATTTAGCTAAGGGAATAACGCTAATTTTATTTGGAGTGATTGCTATTTTAAAGGCCCAAGTATTAGAAACGGTTTTTACAATATTATTGGGTGGTTATTTAATAAGTCAAAGTGCTCGGCGCATTAATAGTTCCATAATTTTAAAAGTAAATCATTATAAATGTTGGTCATATATTTTAGAATTTTCTATTATAAATATTGTTTTGAGTTTTTTACTATATTTTAAACCAATTATTAATATTAATTCTAATATTTATATGGCTTTGATAATTATTATCTGTGAAGTAATTCTTTTAATAGAAAATATTGTAATTTTAATTGGTAAAAAGCCTAAGAACATTTAAAAAAAATTAAATGTTTTTTTAATTTATGGTATACTTTATTTAGGAAGTGACATTATGAATGACTTAGGAAGTAAAATTAAAGAAATCAGACAAAAAAATAATTTAACTCAACAAGAATTTAGTCGTTTATTTAATGTTTCTTATCAAGCAGTTTCTAAGTGGGAAAATAATATTAATATTCCAGATATTGTTATTTTAAATGAGATTTGTCAAAAATTTAATCTTCCTTTAGATGAATTATTAAATGATAAAAAAACAAGTAAAAAATGGTATATTTGGAGTTTTATACCGGTAATATTATTAGTAATTGTAATTGGCATGATTGTTTTTTATAAGCCTGATAATTTTGAATTTAAGACGATTAGTTCAAATTGTGATAATTTTCATATTTCTGGTAGTCTAGCATATAATAATTTTAAATCATCTATTTATATTTCTCATATTGATTATTGTGGCAAAGAAGATGATAATGTTTATCAAAATATTTCTTGTGTATTATATGAAGAAAATCCGACCTTTAAAGCTAAGATTGACACATGTCAAAGTAAAGAAAACATTACTTTAGAAAAATTTTTAAAAGATGTGACTTTTAATATTGATAATTATCAAAAAATATGTAAAGATTATCAAGAGAATACTTTGCAAATTGAGATTAATGCTACTGATGAATACGGTAATATTAAAACTTATAATGTTCCTTTAAAGCTTAAAGATAATTGTAGATTGGAGTAATTTAATGAAAAAGAAAATTTTACTAGTAATTGGGTTATTAATAGTAATTATTAGTGGTTTATTGGTTTATAAATATATTGATAATTATAGGCATACAGATGCTTATAAATTTAATAATGAGTATAATGTAAAAACTGATTTAGTTAAGTATGTTCCTATTAATGAAGTTGCTGATATTTTAAAAAAGGATCAGGCTATTTTATATATTGGTTCTTCTCATGATGAAAATTGTCAAAAAACGATGTCATTATTTGTTGATACTTTAGCAAAATATCAGTTTAGTAGTTTTTATTATTTAGATGTAACTGATGAAGAAGCTATATATGATGTAATTGATAATAAAGCTGTTAAAACTAAAGATAGTAGTGAAGAATATAAAAATTTATTAACGGTTTTAGATCCACTTTTAAAAGAAAATGTTATAAGAAAAGATGGGAAAGATTATAAAACAGGCGAGAAAAAAATTAACTTACCATTTGTTTTAACAATTAAAAATGGGGAGATTAGTAATTATCATGAGCAAACAGTTAATTTAGAAAAAGATCAATTATTTTTTGATATTTCAAATAATGAACAAAGATTGAAATTGATTGATATTTATAGTGATTTATTATGCTCTTTAAATGAATAATTAAAGCTCTTTTTTATTAATGCCAATCATTGAGCCGGCAATGCTAGATAAAATTAAAATTAAGTAATATATTAACCTTTCTATTGAAAAGTTAGAATGACAAAATAGAACGTTAATAAATACTAAAATTAAAATTAAACTTAAGCCAATTTTTAAACCTTCAATGTAGCCTCTTTTATTAGCTGTTTTACCATATTTAAAACCAATTATTAAAAATAATATTGTCATAAAAATCATAAATAAAATATTAGTAGTGTTAAAATTCATGATTCCTCCTATATTAAATAATGATAAAATAAAGCAAATTAAGAAAATTATTATTGTAAAGCCACTTAGAGTTTTACAATATTTTTTGATTGATTTCATATCATCACCTATTAATATATATGTAAATGTTTAAAAAATAATAATTTAAACCATAATAAATTTAGGTGATTAACGTGGGAGAATTAATTAATGTAGTATTAAGAACATTATTTTTTTATTTCTTTATTATTTTACTTTATCGAATAATGGGAAAAAGGGAAGTTGCTCAGTTAGGTATTATTGATTTAATTATTTCAATTTTGATGGCGGAGTTAGTAGCAATTTCAATCGAAGATATGGAAAAGTCTTTATGGGTTACTATTTTACCTTTATCATTATTAGCTTGTTTAGAAATTATTCTGGCTTATATTTCAATAAAATCTCGTCGTTTTAGGGCTTTATTTGGTGGGAAGCCATCATTAATAGTTTGTAATGGTAAGGTAAATTATCAAGAAATGATTAAACAACGGTATAGTATGGATGATTTATTGATTAGTTTAAGACAAAAAGAAATAAAAGATATTGAAGAAGTTGAATATGCTTTTTTAGAGCCTAATGGCAAATTATCAATTTTTAAATATAATTTTTTTAAAAATAAGTCAACGTATCCAATGCCCCTGATATTAGATGGTGAGATTAATCAAAAAACTTTGGAATATTTGGGTTATAGTAAGAATTGGTTAAATCAAAAACTTGCTTTGAGACATCTAAGTGTTAATGATATTTTTTATGCTTTTTATAAAAAAAATAAAATTTATATAATTACAAATGGTGAGATTTAATTCGACAATTTTTTAATAATTAATATGATATAACATTATTGTGATATTATGAAAAAGAAAATTATAACAATATTAGTTGCTTTATTTTTAGGGGGAAGTATGGGCTTTTTGACTATCCATAAGTTTAACTTTGAAAATACAACATATAAGTTTTCAGCTTTTCAGTTAGGGGTATATAAAAGTTATGATAATGCTTTAGAAAAAGCTAAAACAGCTAATGGGGCCATAATAATATCTAAAGAAAATGGTTATGAAGTAATCGGGGCTATTGCTCATTCTGATGCTTCTAAAGCTAAGTTAAAAGAACTATTAGTTAAAGATAATTTGGAGTATTATCAAAAAGATATTATTTTAAATGAAAAAGTCAAAGAAACTGTTGATGAATATGAATTGTTAATTAATGCGACAGATGACTATGTGGTTTTAGAAAAATTAAATGAGCAGCTTTTAAAAAACATAGAAGAAAGGATGAATTAAGTGAAGGATATGCCTATAGATGAATTACCACGCGAAAAAGCTTTGAAGTATGGTTTTAATTCTTTAAGTGATGCAGAGTTATTAGCAATTTTACTTAGAACAGGAAGTAAAAAATTAAATGTTAAACAACTGGCTTTACAAATTTTAAAAGAAATGAATGATTTAAAAGGGATTCAAAATAGTCGAATATCTAAATTAGCAAGTATTAAGGGGGTGGGAGAAGTTAAAGCTATAACGATTTTAGCTGCTTTAGAGTTAGGAAGGAGACTTAATAAAAAAGAAGATTATAAAATGCTAAAAATAAGGGAAACTAAGGATGTTTACAATGCCTATAAAGATGAATTAGAAAATGAAAGTCAAGAGAAATTAATGGCAGTGTTTTTGAATAGTCAAAATTTAGTTTTGGCAAGTAAGATTTTATTTGTTGGAATTTCTAATCAAAGTTTAGTAGAACCAAAGATTATTTTTAAAGAAGCAATGTTATATAATGCAACACGATTAATTATTATTCATAATCATCCTGGAGGTAATCCCATACCTAGTAAAGAAGATTATTTAATTACTGATCAAATTAAAAATGCCGGGTTACTTTTAAATATAAAATTAATTGATCATTTAATAATTGGCAAGGATAGTTATTTTAGTTTTTATGATTATATTAAGGGTGGAGTTATTCATGAATAAAAAAATGGTGATTTTATTTATTTTGTTTATATTTTTAATGTTGTATTTTATTAAAGACCCAGTTATTTCATTATTATTTAAAAATGATTTTAATTTAGAAGAACAGATATGTAATAATGAAGAGGATTATATTAATTTAAAAAAAGAATATGATGAATTATTAGAGTATAAAAGTGTTATGAGTGAAAATATTATTAGTAAAGTGATTATTCATGATCCTTTAGAGTTTTTTTCGATTGTAACAATTGTTAAAGGCAAAGAAGAAATGGTTAATGTAGGAGATTTAGTAATTAATGAAAAAGGGTTAATTGGGATTGTTAGTAAAGTAAATTCTCATACTTCTTTAGTTCAACTTTTACCAAATAAAGATACTAAAATAGCAGTACATATTGGAGAAGTAGATGGTTTACTTGAAAGTGATAATGGTCAATTAATTATTAAAAATATAACTAGAGATGATGATATTAAAATAGGAAGTTTAATTACAACGTCTAATTATAGTTTATTGGAAACTGGTTTATTAGTGGGTAATGTTAAAGAAATACATGAAACTAATCATGGTTTAAGTTATGAAATAATTGTTGAACCTAGTGTTGATTTTAATAATTTAAATTATGTTACAATTAGAAAGAATGGGATATATGAATAGTTTAATAGCTTTTTTACCATTTGTGTTTTTTAATGAAGAAAAGACACTTAATTATTTGTTATGTTTTTCTTTAACTTTTGATTTTTTGATTTATGATACTTTTTTATTAAATACGTTATTTTTTATGATTTTGTATATTATAAATAGAAGATTAAAGCTTAAATTTAATTATTTGAATTATCTTTTACGCAATTTGGTTAATGTAACTTTAGGATTAATGTTTTATAGTTTAATAAATAATTTAATGTTGCCTATAAGTAATTATGGAATAATATATTTAGCTAATTTTATAATGATTAATATATTATTTGTTTTTCATGAACAAACTTTAGTCATAAAATAATTTAAAAAATCATATTAATTTAGTGGTGATATTATGGATGAAATAGAATTAGTTAAAAAAAGACATCAAAAGCGATTACACCAATTAAATAGCAAGGATAGTGGTTTAAAAATTAGTAAGATTTTTTCTAAAATTTTATTAAGCATAATATTTATTTTAATTAGTTGTATTTATATTCATTTAGATAAAGATAATTTAGAAAAATATAAAAAGACCTTTTTTGTAGATAATATTACTTTTGCTAAAATTAATGATTTATATCATCATTTTTTTGGTTCATTATTTCCAAGTGTTACTAATAATAATGAAGCAGTTTTAGCTAGTACTGAAGTTTCTTTAAATAATATTGTTGACTATCATGATGGTTATCAGATTAGTGTTAGTAAAAATAGTCCCATTCTATCTTTAGAAAGTGGAATTATTGTTTATTTAGATGATAAAGATGATTATGGTAAAACAGCAATAATTCAAGGGATTGATGGTTATGATATTTGGTATGGTAATCTTACTGATCTTAATGTTAAATTATATGATTATGTTGAGAAGGGCACAATATTAGGAAATAGTAATGGTGATTATTATTTTAATGTTTTTTATAAAGATGGCAATAAAGTAGGTTATGAAGAATATATTAACCAAATTAAAAATTAATTATTTTACTTATTTTTATTTTCTTATAGCTTTTTTATGTGGCTATTTTAAAAATAGTTTGATGTTATTTTTAATTGTTATTGTTCATGAACTAGGGCATATATTGGTTATTCGCCTTTTTAAATATGAAATTGTTTTTGTTACGCTTTATCCTTTTGGGGGAATTACCAAGATTAATAAACCGGTAAATTCAGCGATTAATAAAGAATTAATTATTGCTATTTTTGGGGTAGTTAGTCAAATCATTTTGTTAATTTTAATTAATGATACTTTATTTTGTTATTATAATTTAACAATTATGCTTTTTAATTTATTACCGATTTATCCTTTAGATGGTAATAAGCTTGTAAATTTATTTTTGGAAAAGTTTTTACCGTTTGAAAAAGCTTTAAAATATACAAATATAATTAGTTTAATAACATTAGTTATTTTTATTTTTTTTAATGTTTTTGGGCATTACCGCAATTATTTAATTTGTTCATTTTTAATTGTCCAATTATTCTTAAATTTAAAAAATCAAAAATATTTTATTAACCGGTTTTATTTGGAAAGATATCTTTATTCTTTTCCATATCATAAAATAGAGAATAATCAAAGTTTAGATATTCATTTATTAAAAAAAGAAACTCTTCATTTTTTTAAAAAACAAGATTGTTATTTACATGAAAAACAGCTTTTAAAGCAAATTTTTAAAAAATAACTATTTACATTTAATTGATAATTAATTAAAATAGTAAACTTAAGGAAGTGGGATTTGATGTTTGATTTAAAAACTTGCTTAATTGAGTTTGATAGTATTATGAGTGAAACTATTCAGGCTTTAATTTCTGAGTGTTCAAAAATATATGATGATGAAATTGTTAATGTGATTGCTACTACTTTAAAAAGGATTAGGTCTTTGATAACAAATACTTCCCATGATAGTGTTTATACAATATATCCATTTAAAGGTTTAGATGCCATTTTTGACTTAAATATTAAAGCTGTTGATGAAATTGAAAGATTAGTATATTATTTAAAAAGTAAAGATTATTATAGTGTTGAAATTAATTTTATGTTAGGTAAATTATTAGGTTGTGAAAAAGATTATTTAGTGAAAGTATGTAGTCTTTATGTGCCAACTAATAAACAAAATAATTGGCATACGTATGCCAAAGATGAAGTAAATAAACGTAATTTATTAAAAGGTATTGCATATAATTTTTATGATTTAGCAGTAAGTGAAAATCCAGAAGTTGTTTTATATAATGTTTTTAAAGGTCAAATTAAGGATGAATATAAAGTTTTGATTATGCAAAGTCTATTAGATTATCATTATAATGGGACAGCTTTAAATAATAAATTATGTGAAATATTGAAGTTAAAGGTAGGCTAGTTTAAATGGAACAGCAATTTTGTGAAGTTGAAGATAATTTAAATAAATATATTATAAGAATTAATCAATTGTTATTGCATGGGATTGAAGAAAATGATGACATTAGAGATAGTGTAGCTAACTATTATAGTGAAATTTTAAATGATGAAAATAATGTTGCTTTTGAATTAAAATTCCCATATTTTGGAATTAAAGAAGGATTATTATATACGGCTAAGGTTGTAAGTAGTCTCGGTTGTTTGATAAAAGAATTAAGCAGATTAAAGTATAATAATAAAGAATTAAATGATACTTATTTATTACTTTTAAATGCAGAACGACAAATGTTTATAACTTTTTGTACTATCTTTTTTGAACCTTTTTCTTGGGAAAAATGGCAAGAATTTGCTAGTGAAAAGCTTAAGTTAAGAAGTGATTTAATTTTGACGGTGATATTGGCTATTAGATTGTTACAAGAAGATTATCCAGAAGAAGTATTAGATGAATTTCAACAATTAGATACTGTGGAAGAGGCCAAAAAGTACGAAATTTTAGATTTTATGGCAAATAATCATCTTGAGCAAAGATATATATATGAATATTTTATCAATCGTATCGTTAATAATTTTGCTGAGGTTATTAATAATAGATTATTTTAATACTTTAGTTTGACAAAAACTTAATTATTTGATAGAATTTACTTGTTTTATTAAAGAAAAAGCTTTTATAAAACCGCACGAACAAGGTTTTTAAACTATATAGTACCTTTAAGGCGCGTCTTAAAATATAAAGGAGGTAAGAAATGAAAGCTATTTTTGTTACTGGTGGTAAACAATATTATGTAACTGAAGGCGACGTTATCTATGTTGAAAAACTAGATGCTGATGTAGCTAGTGAAGTTACTTTTGACGAAGTTTTATTTGTTGATGGTAAAGCTGGTAATCCAACTGTTAAGGGAGCTAAAGTTATTTGTAGTGTTGAAAAACATGGCAAACAAAAGAAAATTGTTGTGTTTAAATATCACCCAAAGAAAAAATATCGTAAAAAACAAGGTCATAGACAACCTTATACTAAATTAGTTGTTAAAAAGATTGTGAAATAATGATAACAATTACAATTAGAAAAAAGGATAAAGAAATAAAACAACTTTTATTTTCAGGTCATGCTTTATTTGCTGATTATGGAAAAGATATTGTTTGTGCTGGAGTATCAAGTATTTTAATTACGACTGTAAATGCTATTTTAAAATATGATCAAGATGCTTTAGAATATACAATTAAGAAAGATGTTTTAGTTAATATTAAAAAAACGGATAAAATTATTAATATGTTAATTTTAAATATGATTGATTTATTAAAAGAATTACATAATGATTATCCTAAAAATATTATGATTAGAGAGGATGAGTATAGTGAATAATTTAATGAAATTAAATATCCAGTTATTTGCTCATAAAAAAGCTCAAACATCTACTCAAAATGGTAGAGATAGTGAAGGGCGAAGATTAGGAGCTAAAGCTAGTGATGGTCAAACTGTAAGTGCCGGAAGTATTTTATATCGTCAAAGAGGAACAAAGATTTATCCTGGAACAAATGTAGGAATGGGAAAAGACCATACATTATTTGCTAAAATAACTGGGGTTGTTAAATTTGAAAGATTAGGAAAGACTAAAAAGAAAGTTAGTGTGTATGAAAATTAGGACCAGAAAATGGTTCTTTTTTTAGTTTTAATTGTAAATATTTGTCAAAAATTATTTTGGCAAGCGTCGTTTACAAGATTTTATGGTAAACTTATTATATTAGGTGATACGATGAATAATGTTTATGATAATAAATTAAAAAGTATTTTATATAAAGAAATAAAAGATGATTTAGATACACAAGAAAAATATTTTAAGCATTTGAATTATTTAATTGACGCTGTGATTGATATGCGTTTTAAAAAATATAGAAGTAATTTTATTAGTATTGATGAAATGGATTTCTTTTTAAAACAGGCTGTAGATTATGTATGTGAAAAAAAAGATGAAAAATATTTAAAATTAATTACAGAAGAGATTATAAATAAAGTTAATAAGGCTTTTAGTTGGCCAGTTAATTTAGAGTTTTTGGAATTACATAATTATGTTTTAGATGTTTATCATATGGTTAGTTACGCTGATATATTTCCAAAAGAAACGGTAAATGAAATGTATTCTTTAATTTTAAATCGAATTTATGATGGTTATTTTAAGATAACTAAAAAAGAAATTAAAGAACAATTGTGTGAAGAATTAGATTATACTAAAAAGAAAGAAGAAAGTATTATAACGGGTTATAAGTTGGATAAGGTTGTTAAGACTATTAAAAATAAAGAGTATAAGAAAATAAATATTACAAAAAAGCAATTAATGACTAAGGCTACTTATATGCGAACTAAAATACTTAATATGAAAGATATTAAAAAAAGTAAATTAATTATTTCTGATGATATTTTTAATTATTTTGAGGAAAGATTTGTTGAAGGAGCTTTAAGTATTGATGAAATTAGTAAATTATTAGATTGTCCTAAAAATATTGCAAAAAGTATTTTAAAAAAGTATAACGAAATTTTATGGGAGCTTAGTACTAATTATGAAATTGATAATGTTGATAAAAATAAATTATTATATCAACGAAGACATAAAGTAGGATTTGATTATAATAATTTTGTAATTGTTAATAATCAAGATAATTTGTATTATGTAGATGAAATTGAAAAATTATTACCAACCTATGTGAAAGAAAAAATTGTTAGTAATCCTCGTCTTTATGAAGAGATAACATTTTTGATTCCATTTTTAGACTTTTTTCCAGAATTAAATGTTGATAAGTATTGCAAAATATTAAAAAATTATCCGGTTGTTAAAGAAGAAATTTTGAAACAAAAGATAACTAAAGATACTTATATAACTGACCAAGAATGGATTGAAAGTCATATTTTAGATGTTATTACTTTGGCGCTTGGTTATTCGGAAATAAATGAAGCTGAATATGCTTTATTAGGAAAGGAAGTATATGAAAAAAATCCTTTACGAAGTTCTAAATATGCTGAGTTTTATCTAAAAATGTTAAATAAAAAGAGCTCTTATTTGCCCATAGTTAAAGGTGAGTATCAGGGTTATAAATATGAAATGAGTAACTATTCTGATCGAAATCGATTATTATTAGGGGTGAATTGTGAAGGAAGCTGTATGGACTTATTTCATAATAAAGGGCATGAAACTTATGAAAAAGTTTTATTGGATAAAAATGCTGATGTAGTGATGATTACTGACCAAAATAACCAATTTTATGGTAGAATTTTGGCTTTTCGAAAAGGTAATTTTGTGCTTTTAGGCCCAATTAGAAATAAATATTTAAATCATGAGCGAAATGAATTTGATAAAAATTTGGTTAAACATATTGCATTAAGTATTTTAAAATCGGCCATGAAAAAAGAAGATAATCTTGATTTTGTTTTTATGGCTAATACAGTATTTTATAATGACCACCATCAAAACATTAATGATTTTGTAACTTTAAAAGATGAAAGATTTGCTACTCTTTTTCCTCATGCAGATTTAGATGAAAAAGTATTAGTTTTAGCACATAATCCTAATAAAATGTATGTATCATTTGATGTTGAGCCTAAAGAAGAATATTTTAAGACTCATCCTAAAATAAATTATCAGCCTACTAATGAAGATGTTCTACGAATAATTGCAATTAATAAATTATTGCAAAATGATGATAATCATATAATTAAACCATTTGACATAACAAATTATTATCAGGTTATGGTAGGAGAAATGTGGTATTTAGCTTTAAGGCGAGATAACACTCTTGAAGAATGTTTACTTCCTAATGCTGATAAAGTAAATGTGAATGAATTTGTTAATACTAAGATGCGTTTAATGGATATGATTGAGACTAATAAATTTTCATTATAATGAGAAAAAAATTTAAGATAAATAAATCTCCTATGTTATAATAATGCAAAGAGGAGGTTTTTTTGATGTTTCAAGATGAAGTCAAGTTAAAACTGGTAGCTGGTAAAGGTGGGGATGGTTGTACATCATTTAGAAGAGAAAAATATGTTCCAATGGGTGGCCCTGATGGAGGCTCAGGTGGTCATGGAGGAAATATTATTTTTGAAGCTGAAAAAGGTTTAAAAACGTTAATTGATTTAAAGTATCATAAAATTGTTAAAGCTCTTAAAGGGGAAAATGGTAAGGGTAAAAATATGACTGGTGCTGATGCTGAAGATGTTGTTATTAAAGTTCCTTTAGGGACGACAATTTATGATGATGATACCGATTTAATATTAGCTGATTTAACTGTGGATAAAGAAAGAGTTATTGCTGCTTATGGTGGTCGAGGAGGAAAAGGGAACAAGGCTTTTGCTACGCATGATAAACCAGCCCCAACATTTTCTGAACTTGGTGAACCAGGAGAAATAAGATATATTAGATGTGAATTAAAACTATTAGCTGATGTTGGTTTAATTGGGATGCCTAGTGTTGGTAAATCTTCAATTTTAGCTAGTGTTTCTAATTCTAATCCTAAAATTGCTAGTTATCATTTTACAACTTTAAATCCTAATTTAGGGGTTGTATCCTTAAAAAATCATAAAACTTTTGTGTTGGCTGATTTGCCTGGTCTTATTGCTGGGGCTAGTATGGGTGTTGGACTAGGTATTAAGTTTTTGAAACATGCTTCACGAACTAAAATTTTAGCTCATGTTATTGATATGTCAGGAAGTGAAGGTAGAAATCCAATTGAGGATTATGAAGTTATTAGAAAAGAAGTTGTCGCGTACAGTGATAATTTAGCTAAGAAAAAAGAAGTTATTATTGCTAATAAAATGGATTTAGCAAATTCCTTAGAAAACTTGAAAAAGTTTAAAGATAAATATCCTGATAAGACTATTTTAGAAATTTCAGCATTAAATAATAATGGTTTAGATGAGATGTTAGAATATTTAAGTCAAATGCTAGAAGAAGTGCAAGAGGAAAGTATTTATAATGATAATGATTTTGAAAAAACGATTGTGTATCGCTTTAAAAATGAAAAGCCTTACTCAATTAGTAAGGAAGATGGCATTTGGCAAATAAAAGGAAAGGAAATAGAAAAATTATTTGCAATGACAAGATTTAGTGAAGACGAAGCTATTGAACGTTTAGAACGTAAATTAAAAGGAATGGGTATTGAAGAAGAACTAGAACGATTAGGCGCTAAAAAAGGGGATGAAGTAGAAATTAATAATTATATTTTTGAATGGCGTGATTAATTTTCAAGTTTAAGAATGGAGCCAATAAGTAATTTATCCTTAATATGATTTTCAATTAGAAAAATATGGATATTTTGCTTTGGCTGTTTTTCATGAATAAATTTATTTGGTGGAGTGTTTCTATAAATACGTAATATTTGATAATCTAAATCAGTTATAAAAATATTGTAAGTGTTTTTTTGAAAATAAGTACTTATAAAGTTAGTATTTGGATAAAATAAAATATTATTTTCTGGATTTTTTAGAAATATTTTATCTTTAAAATTAGTAATTTTAACTACGTTATAATGTTTTAAACCAAGTTTTAATTTCATATTATCAGCCCTATCTAATAAATTATATAAATATCTTGTGAAATGAAAAAGTAAATTCCAGTTTCAGAAAGTGAAAATGAAATGTAAGAGAAACGTCCAAAATAAGGGCGTT
>CANQZD010000005.1 GCA_947628275.1 uncultured Bacilli bacterium
TTTGATAAATACGATTATAGTACTAGTAATGTTACTTATAATAGGGGATTCTTAGGAGATGCAACCAAAGAAATGGGGCCTTTCCAATCTATGAGATATGGAACTCAAACGAGATATGTTAGTAGTTGGTACGACGATGAGTCTTGGTTTGTCCACTCTACCGTTCCGTGGTTCATTCGTGGTGGCTTTTACACGTACGGTACTGGAGCTGGTGTGTTCAGTTTCGATGACGCGAGCGGTTCTGCGGGTAGCGTTTACAGCTTCCGTCTCGTTCTCGCCGTTTAGGGGTTTACCCCCTCCCCCTGTCTTTTAAAAAAACTGATATAAATAGTGAGATAGATGGGTCCCCACCTCCTCTTGTTAAGAGGTGGGGCGCAAGGGCGATTTGGTATTTATTAATGAAAATTAATTTTGATGTGAATAAATGGTCTTGATTTGAAAATATAAATTAAGATAGGGATTAGGTTGTAAAATAGTCTTGGTTTGTCAACAATGGCAATCCGTGGTTCGAACGTGGTGGCAATTACAACATTGGTACTGGAGCTGGTGTGTTCAATTTCAATAACGCGAACGGTAATGCGAATAGCAATAACAGCTTCCGTCTCGTTCTCGCCGACTATGTTAAGATAAGAAATTTCTTGATTTTAAATAAAAGTTTAAGGACTTTTGGAAAAATATTTTTCATAGAAATCTAATTCCTTTTTGGCTTTGCCAGAAAAACACATGAATTTGTATGAGACGATTAGTAACAAAATGGTGAATTTCGTTGAGTACTTTTTTTCTTGGAACGATATGTGGTCTTGATTTAAAAATATAAATTAGGATAGGGATTAGGTTGTAAAAATAGTCTTGGTTTGTCAACTCTAACAATCCGTGGGTCAAACGTGGTCACGCTTTTCACGGTGGTACTGGAGCTGGTGTGTTCGCTTTCAATAACGACAACGGTCATGCGAATAGCAATAACAGCTTCCGTCTCGTTCTCGCCGACTATGTTAAGATAAGAAAACTCTTAATTTTAAATAAAAGTTTAAGGACTTTTGAAAAAATATTTTTCATAGAAATCTAATTCCTTTTGGAATAACCAAAAAACACATGAACTTGTATAAAACGACTAGTAGTAAGATGGCGAAAGTCGTTTTATTCATTTTAAGGTGTTTTTTTTGATGTTTGAAGTAATAAAAACGAATTAACAAATTAAGCTGTTATAATTAGCGTAGGGATTAGGTTGTAAAAATAGTCTTGGTTTGTCAACTCTAACAATCCGTGGTTCGAACGTGGTGGCGCTTACAACAATGGTAGTGAAGCTGGTGTGTTTAGTTTCAATAACGACAACGGTCGTGTGAATGGCAATATTGGCTTCCGTCTCGTTCTCGCTCACTATGTTAAAATAAGAAATAAATCTTAGTTTTTAGTAAAAGTTTAAGGACTTTAAAAAATGTTTTTCATAGAAACCTAATTCCTTTTGGGATAACCAAAAAACACATGAATTTGTATAAAACGATTAGTAATAAAATAATGAACATCGTTTTATACATTTTTATTAAAAAATTTTGTGTTGGTCTTAATTAATTAGATAGATTAAGATAGGGATTAGGTTGTAAAAATAGTCTTCGTTTGTCTTCATTGGCAATCCGTGGTTCATACGTGGTGGCAATTACAATAATGGTACTGATGCTGGTGTGTTCACTTTCAATAACAACAACGGTCATGCGATAGGATGGATTGGTTTCCGTCTCGTTCTCGCCGACTATGTTAAAGTAAGAAAAATCTTAGTTTTAAATAAAAGTTTAAGGACTTTAAAAAATGTTTTTCATAGAAATCTAATTCCTTTTTGACTAGGTCAAATAAATACATAAGTTAGTGTTAAACGATAAGTAGCAAGATGGTGAACATCGTTTGATGCTGTTTTATTATTTATTTGTTATAAATAATGGTCTTAATTAGTTAAATAAATTAAGATAGGGATTAGGTTGTAAATAGTCTTGGTTTGTCAACAATGGCAATCCGTGGTTCATGCGTGGTGGCAATTACAATGTTGGTACTGATGCTGGTGTGTTCAATTTCAATAACACGAACGGTAATGCGAATGGCGATAGGTCTTTCCGTCTCGTTCTCGCCGACTATGTTAAAGTAAGAAAAATCTTAATTTTAAATAAAAGTTTAAGGACTTTAAAAAATGTTTTTCATAGAAATCTAATTCCTTTTTGGTTAAGCCAAATAAATACATAATATGTGAAAAGCGATTAGTAACAAAATGGTGAAAATCGCTTGAACTCATTTTTATTAATGGTCTTAATTAGTTAAAATAGATTAAGATAGGGATTAGGTTGTAAATAGTCTGGGTTTGTCAACTCTACCAATCCGTGGTTCATTCGTGGTGGCAATTACACGAACGGTACTGGAGCTGGTGTGTTCGATTTCAATAACACGAACGGTAATGCGAATGGCAATGTTAGCTTCCGTCTCGTTCTCGCTCACTATGTTAAAGTAAGAAAATTCTTAGTTTTAAGTAAAAGTTTAAGGACTTTAAAAAAATATTTTTCATAGAAACCTAATTCCTTTTTGGCTAAGCCAAAAAAATACATGAACTTGTATAAAATGATTAGTAACAAAGTTGTGAATATCATTTTATACTATTTTTAAAAAATTAAATTTGGTCTTACTTAATTAAAATAAATTAAGATAGGGATTAGGTTGTAAGTAGTCTTGGTTTGTCGACTATGGCAGTCCGTGGTTCTCACGTGGTAGTGGGTACTCTCGTGGTACAGGAGCTGGTGTGTTTGCTTTCACTAACGAAAACGGTAATGCGAATAGCAATAACAGCTTCCGTCTCGTTCTCGCCGACTATGTTAAGATAAGAAAATTCTTAGTTTTGAATAAAAGTTTAAGGACTTTTAAAAAATGTTTTTCATAGAAACCTAATTCCTTTTGGTTAAGCCAAAGAACACATGAATTTGTATAAAATGATTAGTAATATAATGGTGAAAATCATTTTATACTTTGGATTGAAATATATTAATATTAAATAAAAAAATATGGTCTTAATTAGTTAAATATAGATTAAGATAGGGATTGGGTTGTAAATAGTCTGGGTTTGTCACCTACGGTAGTCCGTGGTTCATACGTGGTGGCGCTTACAACAATGGTAGTGAATCTGGTGTGTTCGCTTTCAATAACAACAACGGTCATGCGTGGGGCAATGAAAGCTTCCGTCTCGTTCTCGCCGACTATGTTAAAGTAAGAAAAAATCTTAGTTTTAAATAAAAGTTTAGGGACTTTTAAAAAATGTTTTTCATAGAAACCTGATTCCTTTTGGTTAAAACCAAAGAATACAAGATTTTGTATAAAACGATTAGTAACCATTTGGTGAATATCGTTTTATACTATTTTTAAAAATTTAATGTGGTCTTAATTAGTTAAAATAGATTAAGATAGGGATTAGGTTGTAAAATAGTCTTAGTTTGTCAACAATGGCAATCCGTGGTTCGAACGTGGTGGCAATTACACAAACGGTACAGGAGCTGGTGTGTTCAATTTCAATAACGACAACGGTCGTGCGTGGGGTAGTATTGGCTTCCGTCTCGTTCTCGCATACTATGTTAAAATAAGAGAAATTCTTAGTTTTGAATAAAAGTTTAAGGACTTTAAAAAATGTTTTTCATAGAAATCTAATTCCTTTTTGGCTAAGCTAAAAAAATACATGAACCTGTATAAAATGATTAGTAACAAAATGGTGAAAGTCATTTTATACTACTTATTATGAAAATAATAATATAATATTATTTAAAAATAAAATATGGTCTTAATTAATTAGATAGATTAAGATAGGGATTAGGTTGTAAGTAGTCTTGGTTTGTCAACTCTAGCAATCCGTGGGTCAAACGTGGTGGCAATTATACAATGGGTAGTGGAGCTGGTGTGTTCACTTTCAATAACGAGAACGGTCATGCGAATAGCAATAGGTCTTTCCGTCTCGTTCTCGCCGACTATGTTAAAGTAAGAAAAATTCTTAGTTTTAAGTAAAAGTTTAAGGACTTTAAAAAATGTTTTTCATAGAAATCTAATTCCTTTTTGGGTTAGCCAAAAAAACACATGAACTTGTATAAAACGATTAGTAGTTAAATGGCGAAAGTCGTTTTATACATTTTAAGATGATTTAATGATATTTTGAGTAAAAAAAATATAATTTTTATTTAGACTGTTATAATTAAAATTGGGATTAGGTTGTAAATAGTCTTGGTTTGTCAACAATGGCAATCCGTGGGTCAAACGTGGTGGTCGTTACGCCTTCGGTACTGGAGCTGGTGTGTTTAGTTTCAACAACGAGAACGGTCATGCGAATAGCAACTACAGCTTCCGTCTCGTTCTCGCCGACTATGTTAAAGTAAGAAAAATCTTAGTTTTAAGTAAAAGTTTAAGGACTTTAAAAAATATTTTTCATAGAAATCTAATTCCTTTTGGGGTAACCAATAAATACATGAATTTATATAAAACGATTAGTAATAAAGTGATGAAAGTCGTTTGATATTTTTTTAGATAAGTAGAGGTAAAATTATGAGTAAAATTTATAATAAGTATTGTGAACTAAAGAAAAAAGATAGTGAAACAATGTATTTGTTTAAGTGTGGTAATTTTTATATTTTTATTGGTGATGATGCTGAAAGGATTAATAATTATGTTCCTTTAAAGCAAACTACTTTTTGTAATGAAGCTAAGAAGTGTGGTTTTCCACTTAATTGTTTGGATGAATATATGAGAGTTTTTAATAATCAGTCTTTAAAAGTTCAGATTGTTTCTAGTACTGATGTAGAGATTAATGAAAGTATTATTAATAAGCTTAAGGGAATTGATTTGGATAATATAACGCCGCTTAAGGCTTTAGATATTTTATATGAAATTAAGGAGAAGTTGTTATGAATGGTGTAGAAGATTTAATAATTTATAAACAGTATATGGAATTAATATATTATACAGAAATGATTTTAGTAAAATATCCTAAGTGTGAAAGATTTGCTTTAGCAACTAATATTAAGAATAATACTTATGAAGGAATGAAGTATATTATTTTGGCATATAAAGAATTTAAAAAAGAGGATAAGTCTAATTATTTAAATAAATTAGATGTTAATTTAAAAATGCTTAAAGTGTTTATTCGGATTTCTTATAAGCAAAAATATATAAGTGTTAAAAATTATGCTTCATGGAGTAAAAAATTAGCTAATATTGGTAATTTGCTTGGAGGGTGGATGAAAAATGTCCAAAACAATAAAAAAGGTGTTTAGGAGTAAATTGACTTTTGAAAAATTACTTGAAGCTCATAAAAGAGCTAAAAAAAATAAAGGTAATCGTCCTGAGATAATTCGTTTTGAAATGGATTTAGAAAGTAATATTTCAAATTTGCTTTTTAAGATTAAAAATAATACTTATCATATGGGTAAGTATCGGGAGTTTTATGTTTATGAACCTAAAGAAAGATTAATAAAATCTTTGCCATATGTTGATAGAATTGTTCATCAATGGTATGTGGAGGAATTTATTAAACCTCATTTTTTACCAAAATTTATTAAAGATTCTTATGCTTGTTTAGAAAATAAAGGATGTCATGAAGCTAAGCAAAGAGTTCAATATTTTATGCGTCAAATGAAGAAGAAATATGGTGAGTATTATATTTTAAAATGTGATGTTAAGAAGTATTTTTATAATATTGATAAAAAGATTTTATTTAATATTTTAAAGAAAAATATTAGTGATAAAGAATTGCTAAATTTTACGCATGTTTTAATTTTCGATAATGAGGAAGAAAAAGGGATTCCTATTGGCAATTATACGAGTCAATTTTTTGCTAATATATATTTGAATGAGTTGGATCATTTTATTAAAGAAAAGTTAAGAATAAAGTATTATGTAAGATATATGGATGATTTTTTATTAATGGTTCCAACAAAAGAAGAAGCTAAAAAATGTTTAAGTATTATTAGCAAATTTTTGAAAGATAATTTAGATTTAGAATTAAATATAAAGAGTAAATATTATCCAAATAAAATGTGTGTTGATTTTTGTGGTTATCGAATTTTTGAAACGCATATTTTGGTAAGAAAAAGATGTAAGAAAAAAATTAAGAAAAATATTAAAAAATGGAATTATTTGTATGAAAATAATTTAATTGATTTATTTTCGGTTAGACAAAGTTGGAATTCTTGGGTTGGTCATGTTAGTCATGCTAATTCTTATAATTTAAGAGAAAATTATTATGAAAAAATTAAGTTTAATCAGTATTTGTAGTTAGCTTTAAGTTGAATTGCCTTGTTAATAATGTTAAAATTGTTTTATAAATGGAGGCTAGATGATGGACTTAATTAAATTAAAAGATTATATTTTGCAAAAAGATTTTTATAAACGATTATGGGTTATTTTATTGGGTACTTATTTGCTTGCATTAACTTATAATTTATTTTTGTTACCAAATAATATTGTTATTGGTGGTATTTCTGGTTTAGCTATTGTGTTTGAAGATTTGTTTGGATGGAATGCAAATGTTTTTATTTATATAGCTAGTTTTGTTTTGGTTTTGATTAGCTTTATTTTTTTAGGTTATCAGGATACGAAAGTATCTATTATTGGTAGTATTTTTTATCCAATAATGATTAGTTTTACTGCGCCAGTTGCTGAATTTTTTAAGATGTATTTAGTGTTTGATAATATTTTAATTACTGTTATTGTTGCTTCGTTATTTTATGGATTAGCAAATGGACTTATATATAAGGTAGGATTTAATACTGGTGGTTCAGATATTTTAATGAAGATTGTTAATAAATATTTTTCTTTACCTGAGGGTAAGTGTTTAGTTATTTTAAATGGAATAGTTATTTTGCTTGGAGGTATTGTTTTTGGAGTAAATAATGTTATTTATGCAATTATAATGTTGGTTTTATATACTAAAGTTGTTGATAATATTTTAATTGGCATTTCGAGTTCTAAAATGTTTTTTATTTATACTAAAGAGCAAAAGAAGGTTGAAGAACATATTATAAAAGTTATGAATACGGGAGTTACATTATTACCAACTGAGGGTGGTTATAGTAAAGAAAAAGGTTATATGTTAATGTGTGTGGTGCCTACTAAAGATTATTATTTGTTTAAAGAGGTAGTGTTACAAATTGATCCTAATGCTTTTTTTGTTATTCAAGATTGTTATGAGGTTCATGGAGGAAAGCGTAAAAAAAGTAGTTTTTTGTAGAAATTGGTCATTTATAAGTGCTATAAAGTATGTTATAATGTTAGATAATACAGAGGTGATTTAGTTGAAATTAATTAAAGTTGAAAATGCTTATAAGACTTATAAGAATGGAACGACAGCGATTGCAGATGTTTCTTTGACAATTGATAAGGGTGAATTTGTATTTATTATTGGTTCTACTGGAAGTGGTAAATCAACATTAATTAAAATGTTGTATCGGGAAGAAAAACCAACAAAAGGTAAAGTTGTTGTTGGTGGGATTGATGTTAGCAAATTAAGAAATTCAAAAGTTTATAAAATAAGAAGAAAAATTGGCGTTGTTTTTCAAGATTTTAAATTATTGCCTAAGTTAACAGTTTATGAAAATGTGGCTTTTGCTCTTGAAAATTTAGGGTTACCAAATAAAGAAATTCGGCCTAAGGTTATTAAAGCTGTTGAAGCTGTAGGATTAAAAGATAAGTTAAGAAATTTGCCTAGTCAATTATCAGGTGGTGAACAACAACGGGTTGCTATTGCTAGAGCTATTGTTAATGAGCCTAAGTTATTGATATGTGATGAACCTACTGGTAATTTAGATCCTGATACTAGTAAAGAAATAATGAAAATTATTGATAATATTAACAAAGAACTAGGAACAACAATTATTATGGCTACACATGATAAAGAATTAGTTAATAAGATGAAGAAAAGAGTAATTGTAATAGAAAATAGTGTAATTGTTAGTGATAATTTGAAAGGAAGTTATAAAGTTCATGAAAGCATTAAGAATTCTAAGGCGCGGGGTTAGAGATTCCTTTAAAAGCGTTTTTCGTAATTTTTCATTGTCAGTAGCTAGTGTTGCTTGTACAACAGTTACTTTAATTTTAGTGGCTATTTCTTTAGTTCTTACTTATAATGTTAATAATATTACTTCAACTTTAGAAAAAGAATTGACAATTGTAGTTTATTTAAAAAAAGATGCAACTGAAGAAAATATTATGAAATTAGAAAATGATTTAAAAACGATGGATAATGTTTTAAAAAGTGAGTTTAAGAGTAAAGATGAATGGCTTGCTCAGATGAAAAATGAAAGTGATACACTTAAAAATACATTAGATTATTTAGATAGTAATCCGTTATTAGATTCAATTATAGTTACGGTTAAAAATGTTAATGGACTAAATACAACTGCTGAAACTATTAGAAAATATGATTTTGTTTCTAGTGCTGAGTATGGTGAAGGAATGGTTGAAAATATTGTTGGAATTTTTGACGCTATAAGTAAAGGTACCATAATTATTGTTTTAGCTTTAGTTTTAGTTACTGCATTTTTAATTAGTAATACAATTAAGTTAACGATTTCTTCTCGAAGAACAGAGATTGAGATTATGCGTTTAGTTGGCGCGAGTAATATAGCTATTAAGTTACCGTTTATTTTTGAAGGATTTATTTTAGGTATTTTTGGTAGTATTATTCCTATTATTGTTGCAATTTATGGTTATGTGTATTTATATAATAAAACTGGAGGATTTATTTTTACCAAAATTCTTACATTAGCTAGTCCTTTCCCTTTTGTATTGATTGTTTCAGGATTTTTAATTGTTGTTGGTTCTTTAGTAGGAATGTTTGGCTCATGGCGAGCAGTTAGAAAGTATTTGAAGATATGAAAAAGTTAGTTGGTTTAGTAATTATTTGTTGTGTTTTTTTGTTAAATATTATGCCGGTTAATGCTTCAGATAAACAGACTTTAGGAGAGTTAAAAAGTGACTATAATAAAAAATTAGAAGAACAAAAAGAAAATAATAATAAAACTGAAGAGGCTAAAAGAGAGATAGCTGAGAAAGAAGCAGCAATTAAACAGGCTGAAGCTGATATTCATGAAGCTGAAGAACAAATGCAAGAGGCTCAAAATGCAATTGATGAATCAAATAAACATATTGAAGAACTAAAAAAAGAAATGGAACAAGTTATGAAATATTTTCAACAAGTTGAAGGTGGCAATGCTTATGTTGAATATATTTCGGGAGCTAGTACTATTACAGATATGTTAATGCGAGTAGCAACTGTTGAACAAATATCATCTTCTATATCTGATACAGTTAATGAATTAAATGAAGAAATTAAAAGAAATGAACAATTAAAAATTGAATTAGAACAAAAGAAGAAAAATTTAGAGGCTAAAGCAGCGGAATATCAAAAAATTATTGAACAAAGATATGGCGATTTAAAAAATTATGATAAATATGCTTTAGATATTGATACTCAGGTAAAATCTTTGAAAGAAAAATTAGAAAAAGCTGAGAAAAATTGTCAAGAATATGCTCCTGATTTAGGAGATGATGCTGTTATTAGTACCGATTGTGTTAAAAAAATTTATGATAGTGCTGGTAATGTGATAACCATTGATAATGGCGAATGGTTAAAACCACTTACACATGGTATTATAACTAGTAAAGTTGGTTATCGATGGGGAAGTTATCATAATGGTTTAGATATTAGTGGTCCAAGTCCATTTGAGGGAACTCCTGTTTATGCAGCAGCTTCTGGAGTAGTATCAGGAAAAATATATGCTAGTAGTTGTGGCGGGAATATGTTATTTATTGATGTAACGGTTAATGGTGTTCCTTATACGACGTTCTATTATCATTTATTAAGATTTAATGTTGATTTAGGCGATGTAGTTGATCAAAATACTGTTCTTGGTTGGGCTGGAGGTTATTCAACATCTACAGCTCATGGTGGATATGATACATGTACGACTGGAGCTCATTTACATTTTGGAGTAGCTAAAGGCTTTTATAATGGCTATGCTATACCAAGAGATAATGTTATAACTCCACCAGGTTTTCCAAATTATGAAGGTTGGAGTTTTAATGGTCGAAATGTTTGGTATGCAGGTTAGAAATTTTTAAATGATTTTGTATTTCAAATATTGAAAATGATATATAATTTTGATACAATAAAGATACGAGTGGGATTGGTGAAAATGAAAAAAATTAAAATGTGTGGATTGCTGATGGTTTTAAGTTTATTTTTAGGACTTGACAAAGTTAATGCCGAATGCGATAATAAAACGCAGCTTGAAATTAATACAGCTTCGTCTAATGTTACAATGGATTATTCATTGGAAAGTTTAACTGTTGATGCTGAAGGTAATTTGCATCCAGAAATTGCTCCTCAAGATGTAGAAATTTCAGAAACAAGTGAGTATAGTTTAATTGATAAGGTTACCTTAAATATTAACAATGTATCTGATAAAGTTTATGTTGTACTTCATGGTAATGATGGTGACATAAATAGGGAATATCATAGTAGTGATTTAAAAAATGGTTCTTTGTCTTATAAAGTCCCTGATACAGCTAAAATAAGAAACTATACATTAACAATTTATTCAGATGTTGATAGTTGCAGTAATCAAGAGTTGAGATCTATTGAAGTTACAACACCAATGTATAATGATATAGCCGATCAAGTGCTATGTGAAAATAATAATGCTTATTATTGTCAAAGATATGTTACGACTCCTATAAATGCTGATGATTTAAATATCGGTGGCGGTAGTGAATCAGCAAGTCCTACGCCAAGCATTGAAGAAGAAAATGATGATAGAAATAGTACTATCATATTTACATTAGGAATTGTTATAGTAGCAATTATGTTAGTTGCAATAATAGTCATAGTTATTAGAAATAAGCAAAAGAAAGATGATGTAATTAGAAGTATTGGGGGGAATTAAAAAATGAAAAAAATATTAGTTACTTTAATTTTATTTATCTTATTTAGCGTTAATGTTAATGCGGCTAACACTTATTTCAATGTTACTAAGGTTGAACAAGGTGCACCAAAATGTCCAGAAAGCAAACTTACTTTAAAAGTTGTTGGTAGTGATTATTCTACTGGACAAGGCATTAATTTTTATAATGTTTATGTAGATGGTAAGGCGTATGGTCAAACTTTCTGTATGGCTCCAGGGAAATCAAGATATGTTGGTGGCCATACTTGTCAAAGAACGATTACACCAGCAAAAAAAGGAAGTAATCAAGCTTTTGACGTGGCTGTTACTTATGCTTATCAAACAATGGTTAATGAAGGAATAATTGGTAAAAATCCAACTTCTCGTAGTCGACTTGTTGGAACAATGGTTTTTAGATGGCTAGAGTATTATTATGGTCAACTTGAAGCTCCAACGGCAGCATATATATTTAAAGATAGTCTTGATAATCGTACAAATGCATCTTATTGGCGTCAAAGCAATCAAAATGTTAAAGATGCTATTAGAATCTCAACTGCTGCTAAAAATTTAGGCAATAAAATTAAGAATGGTTCTAAAACTTATGAGGATTTAGTTGAATCTGGTAAGATATGGACTGATGAATGGAATTTCATTTTAGTTAATACTAAAGTTGATGGAAATATTGTTACTGTTAAATTTGATGTAACTCCAAAAGTTGGTAAAGCTCCTGCTAGTGTAAAATGGAAACAATTTGATATTCAATGTGAATTTGGCTTTACTTGTACTGTAAAATCTAAAAAGAAAATTTCAGCTAATAAAGGACGTTATGTTGTAGAAATTGATACTTCAAAAGGTCAAACTAGTAAGACTGAACATCAAAAATATGGTATGAAAGTTACGACAGCTTATGTTGATCAAAGAAATCCAGCAGCTTATGTTATGTTATTAAATCCTGATGTTGGTACTAGAGGACATCAAAAAATGTTCTTAATTAAAGACTTTGTTAGCTCTTATATAATTCAATCTGATATTCCAGTTGATTATCCTAATAATGAATGTTTATGTGAGGAAAAAGATGGTAAATTTACTGGTGATTATGTATATTATGAAACTGTTGATGGTAAAACAACTTCAACTGTTATCAAAAAAGATGATCCAAAGGTAGCTGAATTACAATGTCCTAGTGAATGTGATAATCCTGAACCTACTACTTGTGATATTGAATATGATGATTCTGGAAAACCAACATATTATTGTGAAAATGGTGATGAATGTAATCAAACTCAATATCATAAAGAATGTTTACATATTTGTGAAACTCCTGATGAAAATGAAGAACATAAATATTATTGTAAAGAAAAAGTTACTGATAAGGGTGGCGAGGAATGTAGTGAAAGTCAATATTTAGATGAATGTTATTGCCCACCTTTAAAAGAAAAATGTGAAGAAGATCCAAATGATCCAGCTTGTGATGAATATGAAGAAAAGTGTCCAAACTGTAATGCTAGTGTTTCAGTTCCTGGTTCATGTAGTGACTTTAATACTAATTCAACTGCTGGTGGTTCAATAAGTGATGTTAATTTGACTAAATCTGAATGTAATAGCAGTGTTAATCCAGTAAAACGATGTGTTATTGATTCAGTAGACCAAACTAATACATCATATGAAGCTACTACAGAAATTAATAATAATAAGTATTGTAAAGTATGGTGTGATGAAACTTATAATTTTGAAGTTCCAACAGCAAGATATTCAGTAAGTGGTGGATACTTTACATTATCTACTAAAGTTAGTGGTACTAGAAATTGTTATGTAAGTTCAGCTAGTAATCCTGATAATCCAATTGATGTCGATGGTTTTGAAACTGAATTAGGTGCTTTAAATATTGATTTACTAGAATATTGGAGTGATTGGAATAAGTGGAATACGTTATATCAAAGTTCAACTGTTCAAAATATTCCTGATAGTGAAGCTAATACTGAAAAACACTTTAGTTGGAGTTATGAAGCTTATGATAATGGAAATGTAAGTTCTAAGACAAGATTTACTGTTGTTGCTGATGCAACTAAGAATCAAATTGCTGCATATAGAGATGAGTTCTTAAAGAAATATCAAGATGTAAGTAAACAAATTAATGATAATGTTGCAGCCTTTAAAGATTGTACTAATTGGACAAATGGTATGAAGTTTGATCCTAAGATTGATTTTACTTATAAAGATTATAGTGGTTTATTAAATAATAATAATGGTTCTGGTACTTTTGCAAGATCTGGTAGTGTTGATACTACAATTAGTAATATATATTGTCTAGGTGATACTGATAATCATTATAACTGTACTGATAGTAGTAAAAAGGTAGTTGCAAATAGTAATGTTTTACCTGATAGTATTTTAAAAGATTCAGCATTATATTCTTGTGATAATAATGGATGTAAATCTAATACATTTAAGTTAAGTAAAGCTAAATGGATTCAAAAGACGGTAACTAATACAGCTTTATATACACCAAGTCAAAGATTTAGTACATATCATCAATATGGTACAGTTAAAACTGGAAATTTATGTTCTGAAGCTAATGTTTCTGGATATAATAACTGTTTATGGACAAGATTACCTGATACAGCTTTACCTGTTGAGTTAAAGACTGGTAAGGGTGCCTTCCCATTCACATTAAAGTTTAGTAATATTGGTCAATCTAATCAAAATGGTACTTTAGGAAGATTAGTTGGTAGTGGCAATCAAAAGAGTGTCTTAACCGAGTTACCAGAAGATAAAAACTGTGGAGTTAAATCTGGTGATAAAAACGGAGTATTAACTCAAGATGCTGGTTATGTATGTGCATATATCAATAACTGTCCAGAATGTGATGTAACATGTAATGGTGATGACTGTGAAATTATTGAAGAGTGTGAAGGTGAATGTCCTGTTTCATGTAAGAATTGTATATTTGATGGTACAAATACTAAGTATAAATATCGTACAATATCTTTAAATAGTTTATTCCCTAATTCATGTTCTAATAATAGTGGTGATTGTCGTGAAGATGGATATAACTGGAGTACATTAAGTCCTAAAGCTGTTGTTACAAGAAATGAAATTGAAACAGCAGGTGAAGATATTTATTCATCACCAGAGTATTCATATACTTTGACTCCATCACAAATGAAAGAAATAAGAGACTTTAATAAAGCAGCTGGTACATATTCTAATACAACAATTCCTTCTGGTTTTGGTAATAGTGGAGTTAATGAAGCTTTACAATGTGCTACTTATACTGATCCAGATACGGGAATCGAATATAGTGTTAAGTGTTTAAGTACATTCTTGAATGATGATTCAAATAGATTCTTTACTTCATTAAAACCAAGGGAAGAAACATCACAGTTTACTTTATGGACTGAGTCAGAATATTGTGTTACTAATGGTAATTGTGTATTAAGTCGTGAAGATGGAATTGGACCATCATGGAAGTAGGAGGATAAAAAGATGAAAGAAGCTTATTGGGGCTATTGGTTAATAGCATTAGGAGTATTTATAATTGTTGTAATGATGCTAATATCAAATGTATCAGCAACAAATACGCAAGATTATTACATATTAAAAGAGATATCTGAAGCAGCCATGGTCGATGCAGTCGACTATGGTTACTACAGAGAAAGTGGTGAATTAAGAATCAACCGAGAAAAGTTTGTAGAAAACTTTTTAAGAAGATTTGCTGAAAATGTATCATTAAGTACATATCAAGTAGATTTTTATGGAATATATGAATCACCACCAAAAGCAAGTGTCCAAGTAACGACGAAAAGTAATACTTATCAACTTCAATCAGGTTCAGAAACATTTGATATTGTAAATAGAGTTGATGCTATGTTAGAATTAGATAACACTAAATAATTTGAAGGAGGATAAAAATGGGAAATATAGGTGTGAATATTAAAAAATTTTTAAGTAATAAAAATACTGTAGCAATTATATGTGTTATAGCTGGTATTTTAGTTTTATATCTTGGTTATACTTGGAGGGTTAATAATGCAATTAATCCAACATCTGTTCCATATGCTAAAACTACTTTATCTTCAAGACATGTTATAACTGATGAAGATATTGGATTTATGGAAGTTTCTAGTGCTGTATTAAGTAAAAGTACTAATATAATTAGAGACTCTTCTCAATTAATTGGTAAAGAGGTTATATATGGTACTACTGTTCCTCAAAATAGTTTCTTCTATTCTGATGTTATAGTTTCACCAAAGGATCAACCTGATTCAGTAATTGCAGATATACCAAATGGATATACTTTATATACTTTAGCAGTTGATTTACATAGTACTTATGGTAATGCTATTTATCCTGGAAATTATATTGATTTATGGTTTAAAGGAATGAATGATTATAATCGATTGATGTATACAACTTTAATTAGAAGTATTGAAGTTTTAGATGTTCGTGATGCTGAAGGAAAATCTGTGTTTGAAACTTCAGCTGAGACAAGAACACCATCTGATTTACTATTTGCTGTTCCTGATGATATGTATTCATTACTTAAAAAAGCAGAATTTTTAGGCGGATATAGTGTTGAAATAATACCTGTTCCAAGAAATAAAAGTTATACTGCTAATCCTGGTGAAACAGAGGTTGCTAGTGAGTATGTAAAGAACTTTATATTATCTAAAACTGAAGTTATACCTGATGAATCTGTATCTTCAAGTAGCAATAATAGTAGTACTAATAATAATGAAGATGAAGCTGATTTTGATGATGATGATGAAGGTATAGGAGAATAAAAAATAAAAGAATAAAAAGAATTGGGGTGAATTCATGAACGATGCAATATTTTCCCAACTGGATTTCGGTCCAATTGATGAATTCTTAAGAGAAGAAAATGTTACAGATATTTCAATATGCAATAATGGACGGGTGTGGTTAAAAACTTTAGATAAAGGTGTCTATCAAGTAGAAAGACCGGAAATAAATAATGCTTTGCTTGAAAAATTAGCTTTTCAATGTGCTAATGTTATGGGAAAAACTTTTAACATGGCTCATCCTTTCTTGGATGCTGAGAGTGCAGAGCTTCGTTTAAACTTTGTTCATGATTCTATTGCGACAAATGGTATTGCTTGTCAAATAAGAAAAACACCAGCAAAAATCAGGTTAAATCGTGAAAAGCTTTTAAATGAAAAGTATATTTCGGCCAATTTACTTGATTTTTTGCTTAAGTGTGTAGAAGGCCATGCTAATATTATTGTTAGTGGTGAAACTGGTTCTGGTAAAACAGAATTAGTTAAATATTTAGCATCACATACAAAAGAAAATGAAAAAATTATAACAATTGAAGATACTTTGGAACTTCATTTGGATCGTATTTTCCCTCATCGTGATATTATTGCGATGAAGACAAATAATATTGCTAGTTATAGTGATGTTTTGGTTACTTGTATGCGGCAAAATCCGATATGGATATTACTTTCCGAGGTTCGTAGTGCTGAAGCTGTTATGGCTGTTCGTAACTCAATTTCTTCTGGACACCATATTTTATCAACTATTCACTCTGATAAAGCAAGTTTAATTCCAATGAGAATGTTTGCTTTAATTGAAAGTAATGTTGACGTTGAACAATTTTTAGCAACAATTCATCGGTATGTTCAAATTGGAATATACGTAAAAGGTTACATGAGTAAAGAATTAGGTAGATTTCAAAGAGAAATTATGGAAATATGTGAATTTTATGTCGATGAACAAAATAAGCCACAAGTAAACACAATATTTCAAAAAACTTTAACTGGTGATATTACGGTAAATAATCCAACTAATCATTTAAGGGATTATTTAAGTATTTCGGGGGTTTCGTTGCCGGAGGATATATTTGCAACAGATGCTAATCAATTGGCTGATAATGTTAATAAAAATTTTAGTCAGAGTGCTACTGCTAGTCAAGCTACAACAAATCCACAAGCGACAAATCAGTCAGTAGCAAATCAGACAACAAGTGTAAATATTAATCCACCTAGTCAACCTACTAGTCCACCTAGTGTTAGTCAGACTGCGGTAGAAACATTATAGAAAGAAGGGAGAATATGATAGAATTAATTATCTTAATTGTACTAGCAATATTTGCAATTTCATATTATATGAATAATGGTGAAAATGTTTATAATTTTTTAGCTAAAAATGTTGCTAATGTTTATGATAAATATGCTCCTTATAGTTTTAAGCAAGTTAGAGAAAAAGTAAAGGAATTAGGCCAAGAATATACGCCAAGACAATATTTAACTCAAGTTATATTGTTTGCAGGAGTAGCTGGTGGTATTTCTTATTTATATTTTTACAATTTAATTGTTGCAATAATATATGCAGGAATTGCGGTTTTATTTATTCCTTTTTTAGCTTATTTGCGTTGTCAAAAAGCTTATTCAGAATATATTTTTGAACAAATACAAGCTTATACTACTAACGTTATTATGGAATTTAATACGACTCAAAGTTTTGTAAAGTCTTTAGAAGGAGTTAGAGATTCAGGTATTATTGAAGATCCTGTTTTAACTGATTTAAATACGATGATTGAAATGTCTTATCAAAATGGTACAATTGATGAATCAATAGAATTCTTTAATCAAAAGTATCCATATTATATGGTTAAAAATATGAATCAGTTATTTTTACAAATTACTAAAGAAGGTGCTAAAGATTCAGGTGAAGCTTTAGAAAATATGTCAATGGATATCGACTCATTAGTTGAAGGTGTTTATCGAGATCAAATTGACCGGGCTGATTTCCATAAAAGATTTATTACTTTTGGTTTAGCGTTATTTTTATTAGTAATGGCTATGCAATTTTTACTTGGAACATCTTCTTATATTAAATTATTAGATATGTGGTATGTTCAATTAATCCTTCATGTTATTATTTGGGTAAACTGTTTCTTCTTATATAAAGGTGAACGGTTCTATTACGAAGATGTGGGGGTGGAATAATGTATTTCGAGATTATTGCTTTAGCATTATTAATATTATTTGTACTTAATTATACTGGTAAAATTAATGTTAGTCGTTTTGTATCAGATAATGAAGTGTATTTTATGAAATTAAAAGAAAGTGATTGGGACTTTTATGTAAAAGCTAGATATGGTGATAGTGCCAATGCAGACTTTCTCTTTAATAAAAGAGTTAAAAATGGTTTAGTTACAATAGTGGTAATATTATGTTTTATGATATCTAATTTATCATATATTACAGTCTTATTTAGTTTTATTGCTGGGTTCTTGGTATTTAAATTGGATTATAATAATATTAAAACTTATTATAAGAGACATTTACATGATATTGATGCAATGTTACCTCATTATTTAAAAAGTTTAGAAATATTAATTCAACATTATACTGTTCCCGTTGCTTTAGGTAAGTCAATTAATGATGCTCCTGGAATTTTTAAAGAAGGTTTACAACAATTAATTGATGAAGTTAATGCTGGTGATAGTTCAATAAATCCTTATATGACATTTGCTAAAACTTATCCAGTTCGTGATTCAATGCGAATGATGCGTTTGTTATATCGATTGTCTTTAGGTAGACAAGAGCATAAGCAAGAACAGTTATTAGCGTTTTCTAAAACAATATCTAATTTACAACAAAAAGCTAGAGAATTAAAATATAAAGAACGTTTGGATAAAATGGAAAAGAAGACAATGCAAATGTTAGTTGCAACTGGTTTAGGAGTTATGGTGTTATTAATATTTGCTTTATTAATGATGATGAATACGTAGTTAATGTTCATCATTTTTTTGATAGAAAATCAATAAAAAATTACTTAACAAAAAAATGTCTAATAAAATCAAAAATGAAATAAATTTTATTGATATTTAATAATAAAATAGCTATAATAAGATTATAGGTAAGGAGGTAAAAAAATGAAAGAAGCGACAGGTGAATTAAATGTTACTGTTATTACAGTTGTAGCAATTGCCGCTGTAGCAGCATTCTTCTATGCATTTATTTGGCCATCAATTCAAAATTCTTTAATGTCAGCTACGGCATGTTCAAATGCTGCGCCTGGTTTAACTCAGGGTACAGCTGGACAAGCTGGATATATTAGCTGTGGAACTCTTAGTGGCGAAAAATATACATGCTCATATGTTAGAAAAGATAACGAAGCTGCTAAAACAATAACTTGTACTCAAAAGAAGAGCTAATAAATAGCAATATTTTAATTAAGATGTACCTATGTTTATAAAATAGCTTATATAAGGAGGTAAATAATGAAAGAGGCATCAGGCGAATTAAATATGTCAGTAGTAATTATTGTGGCAATTGGGGCTATGGCTGCCTTTTTCTATTTTACTTTATGGCCAATGATAAGGACAAATATGAATCAGACAGCCAATTGTTCTAAAGCTATTTGTAATTCATGTCCATCAAGGAATTGCAAAGAAGTAGATTGCCATATGAAAGGTGATACATCGCATACTTTTAAATGCGTTTGGAAAGGTTAATAGAAAAGGGGTATATAAATGAGAGAAGCAGTAGGGGGTACATGGTTATTTCAAATTGTTATAGTTTTTATCTTACTATTTGCTGGATTTATGTGCCTTAATATTAATCATTCTAAAGCATTTAACGTTAAAGATAGAATAATTCAAACAATTCAAAGTAATAATGGGTTAGATTTAACAAGTCAGTGTAATAATTTAAATGATGATACTACAATATGTGAAATAGCTCGTTATTTAATTAATAATGCGTATCGTAATACAGGAAGTTGTAGTAGTTTAAATAATGGTACTGTTACCTATACAGGTTTTACTAGAGAAGGTAAAATAGCTAGTTCTGGTAATGCTTCGTTTTGTGTTGCTAAGGTTAATAGTGGGGGTTCTCAGAATAGTGAATTTCAAGGAGAATTACCTTCTGTATCATATTATCGAGTAGCGGTTTTTTATCAATTAGATTTACCAATATTTAATAATTTATTTAATTTTCATCTTACTGGTGATACAAAAACGATTTATGTAAAATAGGTGGTGGAATATGAGAACATCGACTGGTAGTATATGGATAATTGGATTAGTTATAACATTTATGTTAATTTTTGTATCTTTTTTATCACTTACAATAAGTTATAATAAAGTATTTAGAATTAAGAATGAAGTGTTAACATTTATTGAAAAGTATGAAGGCTTAAAAGAAGGACCTACTGGTCCAATTGCCTTAATTAATAATTATTTGACATATAATGCTTATGATACAATGCATAAGTGTGAAGTTGGTGATTATGGTTCAAGAAATTTGTCTACTTCAAGTTTAGAGTTAGTAACTAATACCAATGAAAAATATTATTATTGTATTAGTAAAAAGAATACTAGTAAGAATGCTTCAAATTTACCTAATCGTTCTAAGTATTCCGTTACGCTTTTTTATAAATTTAATTTACCGGTAATTGGGGAATTAATGACTTTTGAGGTTTTTGGTGAGACAATTGATATAAATTATCCAGCTGATACATTAAGAAATAAAATACAGTAAGGAGTGAGTTATATGAACGTTAAGGTTGTCAATAAATATGAATCTTTATTAGATAATATTGATGTAGATATTATTAAAAGTATTTCTGGGGTTTTTACTACTGAAGAGTTAATTTCCCAATTTAATAACTTTTTTTATAATAAAATGATATTGGATATTACAGCAATTAAAAATTATGAAGATATTACTACAATTCAAGAATTATCAGTAAATATGGATATGAGTAAAGTTATTATTTTATTAGATGATTCTGAAGTTGTAAATAATCCTAAATATTTATCAGCTTTAGTTTCAATGGGAATATATAATTTTACTCGTAATATTGATGCAATAAAGTTTTTAATTGATAATCCAAATAGTTATAAAGATGTTGCATCATATCATCAATTAAATATGGTGATGGATGATAATAATGAAAGTAATCACTCTTCTAAAAAAGAAAAAAGTCTTAAAGAAGAACCTGATAAAATAGTAACTAGTCGTTCAGTAAGAATTATTGGTATAAAAAATGTTACAGAACATGCTGGTAGTACGACTTTGACTTATTTATTAAAAAAACAATTAGAAAAGAAATATAATGTTGTGGCTGTAGAGGTTGATAGTAATGATTTTATTTATTTGAATGATAAGTCATTAAAAAATACTAACCATTTTGAGTTACAAAAATTTATTTCTAGTAATTATAATAAAGATATTATTTTAATTGATTTAAATGATGAAAGCGCTACTGATTATTGTACTGAAGTTTTATATTTAATTGAACCAGGACTAATTAAATTAAATAAATTAATAAGAAAAGATTCACAAATATTTGAAAAATTAAGAGGAGAGAAGATTATATTAAATAGAAGTGTATTAGATAATACTGATGTTGAAGATTTTGAAAGTGAATCTAATAGTAAAGTTTATTATAATATTCCTTATTTAGATGATAAATTAGATAATCATGTAGAATTAGAATATTTATTACAAAAATTAGGATTATTAAATGATGAAAATAATCATGATAAGGGCGGCAAGCTATTTAATATATTTAAATAGAACTTGATGTTCTTTTTTTTATTGTTTTTAAATGGTAATTCTTATGTTAAAATATAATTAGAAATGGAGAATTTTATGAAAGAAAAGATAATTTCAATGATTGTTCCTTGTTATAACGAAGAAAAATGTATTCCATATTTTATGGATGAATTTAAGCAATTAGAGAAAAAATTTAATAGTGATAAAATTCGTTTAGAGTTAATTTTTATTAATGATGGTAGTAAAGATAATACTTTAAAATTAATAAAAGAATATCAAAGGAAGAATAAAAACATTCATTATCTTTCTTTTTCTAGAAATTTTGGTAAAGAAGCGGCAATTTATGCTGGTTTAAAAAATTCTCATGGTAATTATGTAACTATTTGGGATGCTGATTTGCAAGAACCAATTTCATTAGTATATCAAATGTATGAATTAATAGTTAAAGAAAAATGTGATATGGTTGGTTTAAAAAGAAAAAATCGGCATGGTGAACCTTTAATTAGAAGTTTTTTTGCTAAGCAATTTTATAAAATTATTAATAAATTAAGTAAATTTGAAATGGTTCCAAATGCTAGAGATGCGTGTTTAATGTCACGACAAATTGTAAATGCTATACTTCAGATGGAAGAGTATAACCGTTATAGTAAAGGGTTATTAAGTTTTGTTGGTTTTGATACTAAATGGATTGAGTATGAAAATCAAAAACGAGTTGCCGGGAAAACAAAATGGAATTTTTGGCAATTATTATTTTATGCTTTTGATGGAATTATTGCTTTTTCTACGGCTCCTTTAGTTATTGCTACTATTTTAGGATTGTTTTTTTGTGTTGTATCTTTTATTTTTATTTTAGTAATTATTTTTAAAACATTAATATTTGGTGATCCGGTAAGTGGTTGGCCTTCATTAGTATGTATTATTTTCTTTGTTTTCGGGTTCAATTATTGTGTTTAGGGATTAATTCAGCATATTTATCAAAAACATATTTAGAAACGAAGAAAAGACCGTTATATATAATAAAGGAAAGTGATTTAGATGAAAAATAACAAAAAGATTATTCATTATATAGTGGCTTTTATAATTCCTATTATTATTTTTAGTTTAGCTATGGCTAGTCGTAATTTGTATCCTTTTGGTTCTAATTCTTTACGTTTTATTGATGCTTTGTCTCAATATCCAGATTTTTTTGAAGGGTTAAGAAGTTTTAGTCTTTTTAATTTTAATTTAGGATTAGGTAGTAATTTTTATTCAATATTTACAACTTATTTGCTTAATCCGTTAAATATTATTTATTTGTTTTTTAAAAAAGAAGATTTTGATTTATTTTTATCATTAATTATACTAATAAAAATTGGCCTTAGTGGTTTAACTATGAATATATTTTTGAATTATAAACAAAAGTTAGAAAAAGATTCATTTATTTTTTCAACTATATATGCTTTATCTGGTTTTGCATCAGCATATTTTTTTAATTATCAATTTTTAGATGCAATTTATATGTTACCAATTATTATGCTTGGAGTTAAAAAAATGCTTTTAGAAGGCAAGAATGGTTTATATTATGAAGCATTGGCATATATGATAATGATTCATTATTATACAGCTTTTATTTGTTGTCTTTTTATTGTTTTATATTTTTTCTTTCAATTATATACTAGTAATTTTGATAAGATAGAACGACACCAAAAAATAAAGAAATTTTTTTTAATTAGTTTTTTAAGTGGGTTAACAGCTTCTTTTGTAATTATTCCTACAGCTTTTGATTTTATTTTAGGAAGAGTTGGAAATAATAATATTCAAAATTATTTTAGAATTGATACTGATGTTGTTAGCAGTCTTTTTAATTTTAATAGCGGAGTAAATTTTTTAGATAATTATTATAATTTTTCAGCACCATCATATATAACGATATTTATTGTTATTGGTTTAATTGGAATATTTAACTGTAAAGATATTTCTAAAAAATATAAAAAAGCAGTTTTTATAATGGTATTAATTTATATAGTTTCTTTAAGTTTTAATGGGGTTTATGCAACTTGGCATTTGATGCAATTTCCAAGTGGTTATCCTGGGCGTTTTGTTTTTTGTTTTGATGCTTTTTTTGTTACTTTAGTTTATCAATTTTATAAAAAAATTAAGTTTGAAAAGAAAAAACTGGTGATATTACTATTAATTTTTAGTGATTTATTAATTTGGTGGGGAGTTTATATTAAAAATAATAGTTCATTTATGATGAATATTAAAATATATGAAATTTTGTTAATAGTAAATATTATGTTAATTATTTATTATGTTTTAACTTGGCATAATAAGAGGTTTCATTATGTCAGAGTAGTAATTGTGATGTTAGAATTATTTATTAATCTTATTATGAACTTTAATGTTTTATTATCTTTATCAGAACTTAAAGTTATAGATTATCGTAATTTTGTTGCAGATAATACTGAAAAATTTGCAATATTGGATGATAGTTTTTATCGTTTTGATTATGCTGGTGATTATAATCGGGCCATGTTATATCATAAATATGGAGTTAGCTATTATGCTTCGTTGTATAATGAAAATTTGAAAAACTTTTTAGGTGATTATGCTCTTCATATGGTTTCTAGTCACGCAATTTCTTATAATGGTGATTTTTTAATGAATGCTCTTTTGGGGATTAAATATACTTATAATAGGGAATTACTTGAAAATAAATATGTTATTAATTCGTTGGGTTTTGTTGTTAGCAATCAAAATAAAGAAGCTTTAAAAACGATAAGTAATCCTTTAGATATTTTTAATTTAGTTACTAATAATAAATATAATTTAAAATTACAGGAAGTTGTAGCAACTCCAATATATGAGAATATCAAAAAAGATGAAGAAGGATATAGCTTGATAGATTCTAGTAAAAATGGCAAGATAACTTTTATATATCATATTCCAATTGATTGTGTAGCTAAATTAAATTCTTTAGATGGAGAAAATAATATTGAGTTAAATGATAAACCAGTTAATGAGATATATTTGTTAAAAAAGAATGATGTAGTTAAATATACAATAACAATTCCTAAAGATTATCTTGAATCATTTTATTTTTTAGATAAATTGGAATATCTGGAAGAGAAGACTTTTAAAGCTTTGATAGATGAATTAAATGATAATAATATCAAAGATATTAAAATAAATGGTAATGGTTTTACTGGAGTTTTAGAATCTACTAGTGATAAACAATTATTATTAATAACAATTCCTTATGATAAAAGATTAGAGTTTAAGATTGATAATCAAAAAGTTGTTCCAGAAAAATATTTAAATGGGTTAATTGGAATTGAATTAGATGCTGGAGTTCATGAGATAAAAATGACTTTTCAAGATAGTGGTTTAAAAATAGGAATAATATTATCTTTTTTGGGAATTATTCTTTTTGGAATCGAGCAATTTAATTTAAGAAAAAGATCTAATTCATTTACTAATTAATGTGAGCCGTGCTATAATTATTAAAGAAAGTTGGTTTAGACATGATAGATTTACAAGGTTTTAATGAACGTCAAAAAGAGGCGGTTTTACATCAAGATGGCCCATGTTTAGTTATTGCTGGAGCTGGTTCAGGAAAAACTAAAGTTTTAACAACAAGGATTGCTAATTTAATTTTAAATGGAGTTAATGATTATCAAATTTTGGCTATTACTTTTACTAATAAAGCTGCTAAGGAAATGAAGGAGCGTTTAGAGTTATTAGCTCCAGGTAATGAAGCTTTTTTAGGAACTTTTCATTCATTTGGTTTAAGGGTTATTAGAGAAAATGCTTTAAAATTAGGAATGGATAGAAATTTTACAATTTTAGATAGTGATGATATTTTAAGTCTAATTAAAAAAATATTAAAAGATAAAGGTTATGATTATAAAGAAATATCACCTGCTTATGTACGGAACCGAATTAGTTTTATTAAAAATGAAATGTTAAGTGAAGTAGAAATTGAAAAATTTTTTAATACTGATGCTGAAGTGATTGCTTATGAAATTTATAAGGAATATCAATTGCGGCTTAAGAAAAATAATTCAGTTGATTTTGATGATTTGTTAGTCTTACCTGTTAAGTTATTTCAAAGTAATAAAGAAGTGTTAGAACATTATCAAAATCGTTATAAATATATATTGATTGATGAATATCAAGATACTAATGAAGTACAATATAAAATGATTAAATTATTGTCAAAAAAATATCAAAATATTTTTGTTGTAGGTGATCCTGATCAGTCAATTTATATGTTTAGAGGTGCAAATTATAAAAATATATTAAATTTTGAAAAAGATTTTTTTAATGCTCGAGTTATATCTTTGATTGATAATTATCGAAGTACAAAAATGATTCTTGATGCGGCAAATTGTGTAATTAAAAATAATAAAGATCGAAAAGAAAAGGATTTAGTTTCTCATAATGGTGATGGGGTTAAAATTAAGTATATGCAAGCTTATGATGAAAAACATGAAGTTAAATTAGTAATTGATGAGATAAAAAGATTGTTAGATGATGGTTATGAAAAGAAAAATATTGCAGTTTTTTATCGAACTAATGCTCAAGCCAGAGTAGTTGAAGAACAGTTTTTAAAAGCTAATATGCCGTATAAAGTAATTGGCAGTTTTTATTTTTATAATCGTAAAGAAATTAAAGATTTAATTTGTTATTTAAGATTAATTTTAAATCCTCATGATGATATATCTTTAAGAAGAATAATTAATACTCCGAAAAGAGGTATTGGTTTATCAACAATTAATAAACTTGAAGATACGGCAAGATTAAATAATATTAGTATGTTTGAGGCTATTCAAAGTGGTAAAGAGTTAGGTTTTAAAAAATTGATTATGGAATTAATTGTTGATAGTGATTCTTTGAGTTTAACGGAGTTAGTTGATGATATTTTAGAAAAATCAGGAATGAAGGAATCTTTAAATGCTGATAATTTAGAAGATGAGCTACGTCTTGATAATTTAATGGAATTTAGAAGTATAACAGCTAGTTTTGAAGAACAAACAGGTATGGTTAATTTACAAGATTTTTTAGAGGAAATTAGTCTTGTTGCCGATGTATCGTTGCATAAAGATGAAGATGATGTAGTAACTTTAATGACAATGCATAGTGCGAAAGGTTTGGAGTTTGATGCTGTATTTTTAGTAGGAATGGAAGATGGAATATTTCCTCATCAAAATTCTTTTGTAGAAGCTCTTGGTTTAGAAGAAGAACGACGTTTATGTTATGTTGCAATTACTCGGGCTAAAAAAAGATTGTATTTGTTAAATGCTAAAAGAAGAATGTTGTATGGTCATGAAACAATGAATATTCCTAGTAGGTTTATTAGTGAAATTGATCCAGGTTTGTTAGAAGTAGATGAAAATACTATTGATAATAAAAAAGAAAAAATTGTTGTAGAGGATATGTATAATGATGGTGATGTTGATTATCAAATAGGCGATGTTGTTTTACATAGTATTTATGGAAAAGGAGTTGTTGTTGGGGTAGAAAAAACGATTGTTACAATTGCTTTTAGTAAGAATTATGGAATTAGAAAATTAATGAAAAATCATAAAAGTTTAAAAAAACTGTAGGGAGTTTGAATTTATGGAAGATATTTATAAGCTGGCTTTAGATTTGGATAAGCAAATGATTGAATTGGTTATTTATTATGAAGAGGAGTTATTAAAGGGGATTATATTTAGAAAAAATAGTGATGATGAAATAGAAATTGTTTGTAAATCTAATGATATTAGTTTTTGGTTAAATAGATATTCTAATATTATAGATTTAATTAAAGATGATAACTATTTATATATCTTTTTTAATCCAATTTTAAAAAAGTATAGAGCTGTTGTTAGAAAAGATAATGTTGATTATATAAATGAAGCTCAAAATGTTTTGCTATATGAAGTAGATGAGCTTAGTTTGAATTATTGTTTAAAAAAATTGAATAATAATATTGGTTTTAAAAAAGCTAAAGATATGATTAAAAAAAGAAAATTAAAAAATAAAGGATGGTAATATGAGAGATTTAACTTTAGTAGTGATGGCGGCTGGTATGGGAAGTCGCTTTGGTGGATTAAAACAATTACAACCAGTTGATGATGATGGCAATTTTTTATTAGATTATTCTGTATATGATGCGATTAAAGCAGGTTTTAATAAAGTCGTGTTTGTCATTAAAGAAGAGTTACTTGATGATTTTAAAAATACTATTGGAAAGAGAATAGAGGGAAAAATTATAGTTGATTATGCTTTTCAAAGATTAGAAGATAATTTTGCACAGGATAAAAGTATTATAAAAGAAAGAGTTAAGCCTTGGGGAACAGCTTCAGCAATATATTGTACTAAAGATTTAGTACCAGGTAATTTTGCTGTTATTAATGCTGATGATTTTTATGGTTTTGATGCTTATAAACAAGTTGCTAATTTTTTTGAAAATAATAGTAAAGCTTATAATTATGTAGCAGTTCCTTATGAGTATGGAAAAACGGCCAGTGATTGTGGAGCTGTAAAAAGAGGATTATGTGAGATTGAATTTAATAAAATTAAAAATATTAAAGAATGTAGTATTGAAAAAGTTGATAAACAAATTGTAGCAAGTCCGTTAGATGGTCAAAAATCTTTTGTAATAGATGAAAAAGCTTTAGTAAGTATGAATTTGTTTGGCTTTTCGCATGATTTTTATGAATTGTTGTTAGAATATTTAAAAGATTTTTTTAAACAAGATCGCGAGACTATTTTAAAAAGTGAAGCTTTATTGCCAGAATGTTTGACAAGAAATTTAGAAAAGAAAAAAATTACAATACATAGTCAACCAGCTTTAAGTGAATGGATTGGAATGACTTATAAAGAAGATTTACCTTTAGTTAAAGAAAAAATTTCAAAATTAAAAGAAAAAGGAAGTTATCCTAAGCATTTATGGGATTAGCTTAAAAGGAGGATAATAATGGAAACATTAGGGGTTAAAAAGCGGATAGAGGAGTTGCGGAAAATATTAGAAGATGCTAATTATGAGTATTATGTTTTAGCAAATCCTTCTATTACTGATCAGGAATTTGATAGTTATTTAAGAGAACTAGAAACTCTAGAAAAGGAATATCCTGAATTTGATGATGTAAACTCACCAACTAAAAGAGTTGGGGGAATAGTTATTGATAAATTTAATAAAGTTAAACATAAATTACCAATGTTATCATTACCAGATGTTTTTAGTGAAGAAGAAATAAGAGCTTTTGATGATCGAATTAAAAAAAGTGGTTTTAAGCCTGAGTATGTTTGTGAGTTAAAAATTGATGGAGTGAGTGGCAGTTTTCATTATGAAAATGGCTTTTTAACAACAGGAGTTACTAGGGGTGATGGAACTACTGGTGAAGATATAACTCATAATGTTAAAACAATTAAGAGTTTACCATTAAAATTAAAGATGCCTGTTACGATAGAAGTAAGAGGGGAAATTTATATGGAAAAAGAAACTCTTGCTAAATTAAATTTTGAAAGAGAAAAATTAAATTTAAATAAATTACAAAATTGTCGAAATGCTACAGCAGGTTCAATTAGACAATTAGATTCAAAAATTGCTGCGGAAAGAAATTTAAATACTTGGATATATCATTTACCAAATCCAATGGATTATAATATTAAAACCCATTATGAATCTTTAGAATATATGAAAAAATTAGGTTTTAAAGTTAATCCTTGTAATCGTTTAGTTAAAGATATTGATGGTATTTTAGATTTTATTCATGAGTATGGTGAAAAAAGAGAATATTTACCTTATGATATTGATGGAGTGGTTATTAAAGTAAATGATTTACAAATGCAACAAGAATTAGGTTTTACATCTAAATATCCTAAATGGGCTGTAGCTTATAAGTTTCCAGCTTTAGAAGTTTTAACTAAATTAAAAGATATTATTTTTACGGTAGGAAGAACAGGAAAAATTACACCTAATGCTGTATTAGACCCGGTATTGGTAATGGGTTCAACAATAAAACGGGCTAGTTTGCATAATGAAGATTATATTTTAGAAAAAGATTTAAGAATAGGAGATACGGTATCAATTAGAAAAGCTGGAGATGTTATTCCGGAAGTAGTAGAGCCTAAAAAAGAACGTAGAGTTGGTAGTGAACTTCCTTTTAAAATGATAGAAAATTGTCCAATATGTAATGAACCTTTAGGGAAAAAAGAAGGACAAGTAGATTATTATTGTTTTAATCCTAATTGTCCAGCTAAGCATATTGAAAAACTTATTCATTTTGTCTCAAGACATGCAATGAATATTGATGGTTTTGGGGAAAGAATTATGGAAGACTTCTTTAATTTGGGATTTATTAAAAATATTGCTGATATTTATCATTTAGATAAGCATCGTAAAGATTTAATTGAATTAGAAGGTTTTGGTAATAAAAGTGTTGATAATTTATTAGAAGCAATAGAGGAAAGTAAGAAGAATAGTTTGGAAAGATTATTATTTGGTTTAGGCATTTTAGGAATAGGTGATAAAACAGCTTTGCTTTTAGCTAGAACTTTTAAGTCATTAGATAATTTAAAAGAACAATCTTATGATAGTTTAAAAAAGATTAGAGATATTGGTCCGATTCTTGCTCAAAATATTTGTGAGTATTTTAATAATGAGGAAAATTTAGAATTAATTAGTAAATTAAAAGAATTAGGTTTAAATATGGAATATACTGGAGAAGAAATTAAAAATAATGATTTACTTAGTGGTAAGCGTTTTGTTATAACGGGAACTATTTCATTTATGAGTAGAGATGAAATTGAAAAAATATTAGATAGTTATGGCGCTAAACCATCTAGTAGTGTTTCTTCTAAAACTGATTTTGTAATTGTTGGTGATAGTCCAGGAAGTAAATATCAAAAAGCGATGGATTTAAAAATTCCTATTTGGGATGAAGAATATTTAAGAAGTGTATTGACTGATTTAAATGAAATATAATATAAAGAATAAAGAGAGTTATAAAGATTTATATAAAAAGTAGTTTATATTTTTAAATAAAAAATATTTGTCATATTCTTGACAAAATCTAAAAAAACTCGTATATTAATGGCAATGAAACACGTTGAAGATATGAGTAGTTATAAAGTTCTTTTATAGAGAGATAAGGTATGGTGGAACTTATTAAAGAAGTTATAATGAATAAAGATATTGGAGTGTTATGGTTAGTAACCTTATAACTTTAAAGTGCATATTATTATGAATTAAGGTGGTACCGCGGACTTTAAAGAGGTAGTTCGTCCTTTGTGGATGATACCTCTTTTTTATATAGGAAGGTTTGGTAAAATGAAAAGTGAACAAGAATTAGTTAGAAGAGGAAAGAAAGATGAATTAGTAAATAAGGGAATTGACCCTTTTGGTCATCGTTTTTTTAAAGATGCTTATAGTTTAGAAATTAAAGAAAAGTATCAAGATATTCCTCATGATGAATTTGAAAATATTAATGATGTTTATACAGTTGCGGGAAGAATTATGTTTATTAGAAAAATGGGAAAAGCATCATTTTTCTCTATTCAAGATAAGTTAGGTAAAATACAAATTTATATTTCTATTAATGATGTGGGAGAAGATGCTTATTCTTTATTTAAAACGGCAGATATTGGTGATATTGTTGGAGTAAAAGGAAAGGTTATGAAGACGCAGACTGGAGAAGTTACTTTAAAATGTTTAGAATATACTCATTTAGTAAAATCTTTAAGACCTTTACCAGAAAAGTTTCATGGTTTAACTGATATTGAAGAACGTTATCGAAGACGTTATGTTGATTTAATAATGAATGAAGATGCTAAAAAAATTGCTTTTGAAAGACCTAAAATTATTCGTTCAATTAGGGATTTTATGGATAATGAAGGTTTTACGGAAGTAGAAACACCAGTGTTAACAACTTTACTTAGTGGAGCCTCAGCAAGGCCTTTTGTAACACATCATAATACACAAGATATGGATATGTATCTTAGAATCGCTCTTGAAGTTCCTTTAAAAAAATTATTAGTTGGGGGTATGGAAGCTGTTTATGAAATCGGAAGAGTATTTAGAAATGAAGGAATGGACCCTAAACATAATCCGGAATTTACTTTAATGGAAGCTTATTTAGCTTATTCTGATTTAGAAGGTATGATGGATTTAACTGAAAAATTATTTAAAAATGTTGCGGAAAAAGTATATGGTAAAATGATTTATCATTGGGGTGAAAACGATATTGATTTAAGTGGTAAATGGGCTAGA
>CANQZD010000006.1 GCA_947628275.1 uncultured Bacilli bacterium
TTAGCAGGGGCGCCTCTTCAGCCTCTTGAGTATCACTCCATTACCAAGGTCACAAGTAAATTTTACTATAAAAACCTCGGTTAGTCAATATCGAATTTATTTAATGTTTTTAAGAATATCCCGTGCAGCAATTAAGCCAGTTGCAGCCGCGGCGACAATGTTACCAGCCTTACCAGCCCCATCTCCGATGAAATATATATTTTCATCTAAAACTTTCATTTGATTATTAGTTTCAATTTCATTACTAAAAAATTTTATTTCCGGACCATATAATAATGTTTCTCCATTATTAACGCCAGGAATTATTTTGTCTAAAGTTTCTAGTCCTTCCAATATATTTTTTAAAATCCGATGTGGTAAAACTAAAGCTAAATCACCGGCTACAACATCTTTTAGAGTTGGTTCAATAAAGCCTTTATTAATTCGATGCATGGTGCTTCTTCTTCCTCTTTTTAAATCTTGAAGACTTTGAATAATTGGTTTACCATCTCCTAAAGTATTAGCAATTTTGGCTATACTTTCACCATATTCTCTAGTATTAGTTATCGGTTCTGTTAAATTAACTTTAGAAATAAAAGCAAAATTAGAATTCTTAGATTTAATATCTTTCAGTGCATGACCATTAACGCATATATAACCATTATAATTTTCTTTAGCTACAAAGCCACCGGGATTAGTACAAAAAGTTCTTATTTCATCATTATAAGTATCAGTTTTAATAAAAATTGTTGGGTCATAAATAATATCAGTTATAGGGTCAAGAATTTCTTTTCGAACCTCGACTCTGACCCCAATCTCAATACTTTTAGAAGTATAAGCAATATTATGTTTTTCAGCATAACTTTGTACCCATTTGGCTCCAGTACGACCAGGGGCAACAATAACATACCTAGAATTAACAAATTCTTCATTTTTAAAAATTACTTTAAAAGTTTCATCTTCTTGCATTACAATATCAATAACTTCTGTACTTTCTTTAACTTCAACATTTTGTTCTTTTAAATAATTAGTAAATTCTAAAATATAAGTTGGTAATTTATCACTACCTAAATGCTTTTGTTTAATAACTAATAAATTAGCCCCAACTCGAGCAATCTTTTCTTCAATTTTTTTAGTTTCATCCATATTAGTTGGATATACAGTCGAATCCATTTTAAATTTATTAAAGATTTTTTCTGTATCATCAATTAAATCATAGGCTTCATTAATAGGCATATATTTAAACAAATCAGTTTTACCTAATTTAGGAATAAAATTTAATTTACCATCCGAAAAAGTACCAGCTCCACCAAAACCAGATAAGATTTGGCAAGGATGACAATTAGAACAAATTTTAGTTTTATTCATTGGGCAGACCCGATTGTTAGCAAATCTTCCCTTATCAAGTAATAAAACTTTTAAATTTTTATTTTTAGTTATTAATTCATAAGCCGAAAATAATCCAGCAGGTCCAGCCCCAACAATTACAACGTCGTACATACAATCTTCTCCATTTCAATATTATTTTACCATTAAAATTAGTTTAAAAAAAGTGATAAATTATATATCACTTAAACTTAATTGGAAAGGATTATCTACAGTACCATATTCTTGTTCAGAATGAGGATTAGAAATTATTTTAACTGTAGGTTTTAAATATAGAGTTGGCCAAACATTTGCTGAATAACAAATACTACCATCACCTTCATCTATACTACCAAAATATGTTATTTTAAATGCGTTAGGCGAGTCGGAACCAACATTTGTTAATGTCCAAGAGTAATCATAATTTTCATTTATATTTAGCCAATTATTTATTTCACAATTATTATTATCATAATTATTTAATTTATTGTTTAGACAACTTCTATCGTTGCCTCCAGATGCATATCCATAGTCACTCGGATATAATAATCCTATGCTATTAAATTTATTTTCTACATCTGTTGCACTACTCCATTCTGCCGGATTGTTTGCGTATGTGCCACGCATTCTTTCACGTTCATACATAACATTTGCTGTTACATCAGCATGTTCACTAGCGCCCAAATTCCATATAACACTTTTATCAATCATATTTTGAGCATTTATATCTAGTCCTTTAGGTAAGTTTTCTCCGGTGCTAAAGTCACACTCACTAGCTATTTCATTTTTATAACAATTACCACTTTCACTATTATAATAAATCCCATTTAACATATCTTTTAATGAGCTTGTTGTCCAATCATTGTTTTCATAAATATTATTCCAATAATATTTTTCAAAATCTTTTTGATTTTCTATTCCATTAGTTCTAATTATTTTTATTCTTTGCTCTACTCCACTTGATGTTTTAACATTTACTTTGCCAATTATTCGCCAGATTTCATTATTAAATGATACAAAATTGTTTGGATTAGATCCAGCATACCTGTATTCTGCTTTATTCCATTCAGGGCCTAGTTCTTCTAAATCGTCATGCTTTACTTCATATAACCCATCGTTACTTTCTACAACAGGTACTTTTTCACCACCTAAATTGGCTAATTTTTCTTCTTTATATCCTGCACTAAAAGTTAGTTTACCATTCCATGTGGCATTCATATTTACTTTTTCCATTGGGGTATCTTTGTCCATATATAGTAGTAAATTAAAGCTTTTTGTTTCACCTTTTTGTAAAGTAAAATTATATAACGCATAGGCATGTAGAGAATCTTTTAAAACTTTATTTTCATCGTTATATATCCGTGCAGTTAATTGTTTTTCACTATTTAAATTGGTATGAAAATCAGTTTCATAAATGATTGCATTTACATATTCATCATTTAGTTGTTTATCTGCTTCGGCATTTAAACTTTCTAGGTTTATAGTTGCTGATGCTAAATCATCACAAGTATTTTCAATGGTAAAATGATAAGGAGTTGCTTTACTTAAAAAGTTTTCTAGTTGATTTGGTTTCATTGGATAAGCATTTTGTAAACTTATATCATTTTCACCAGTAAAATTAATTCTTAAACAGGCTGTATTAATAACATTTTCACCGGTTTGTTTTTTTGTTAATAGCCAATAAGCATACGTAATGCCAAAGGTTATTAAGCATAAAATAACAACACCTATTACGGCTAACATAAGATTTTTAATATCTTTCTTACTTTCCATTATATCCCTCTTTCTTAAATACTTTGGTACTCTTAAGAAGATTATATAACCATTCGGTTATATTTCGAATAAAAAAAGAAATAGTTTTACACTACTCTTGACATTTTAATTCAACTATTGTTTGACCTAGATTATAAGGATCTAAATAATAGCTTTTTACAATTTTTTCATTTTTTAATATTTCATGGACTTCTTTTTTTAGTTTTCCTGTTCCTTTACCATGAATTAAAATAACATATTTATTATTCATTTTAATATTATCTAATAAAAATGAATGAACGACTGTATATGCTGTTACTGCATACTCGCCATGTAAATCTAATTTTGGATAATGATTAATCATGATGGATTATTTGGCGGTGGAGTCTGAACCGGCGTTGTCTGCGTTTGATTTGGTGTTTGTGGTGCTGCTGGTTGTGGATTAGCAGTTGCTGTATTTTGAGCTGGCTGAGCAGCAGGAGCTTGGGCTGTTCCAGTAGAATCTACTGGTTGTTCAGCGACTTCTAATGGTCCAAATCTTTGTTCATAATAATTTATTACTTCAGATAATAATGGTATAGAGTTTTTTACACCATATTTTGTAGTTGATAGTCCAGCAGCAATATTGGCTATTCGAATGGCTTTTTCAATATCATATTTTTTCCATAAACCATATAGTAAGGCTCCATCAAAAATATCACCAGCTCCAGTACGGTCAACTTCTTTAACAGAAATAGTTGGCATAACTTTAATTTCATCATTATATTGATACATAGCACCCATATTTTTTAAAGTAACAATAATATTGGTATTTGGTAATCTATTTTTTAATTCTTTGTAAATATTTAATAATGTTTGAGGATTATTAAAGTCGGCTTTCATTCTAGTTTGTCTTTCAGCAAAATCAATTGAGAAAGTAATATATTTAACGCTTTTACCAAGGGTCATTATTTCTTTTTCATCATTACCAGTATCTAAACTTGCTCCTAATAAGCTTATTGAGGTTGGATTTTGATTTAAAGCACTCAAAGTTGCTGAATATTCAAAACCATCAGAATATATTAATTCAAAATTTTCTTGATAGTCACTTCTTTTAACGTGATTTACTTCTGGTTCAATGGCTAAGATTGTTCTTGAAGTTGTTGATTTATTAACTAATACAACATTCATTGTTGTATGTTTTTCATAATTTGTTTCTAAGTAATTAGTATGAACATTATCATTATCTAACTCTTTTTTGATTGAAGAACCATAATCATCGTATCCAATTACACCAGAAAAATAAGTTTCACAATTCCATTTTCTTAATAAAAGTGCAACATTACAAGCAGGTCCACCACTATATTCCATTTTTTCTTTTAATAACATTTTAGAGTTTTCTTCAGGATAATTGTCTACAGGAATAGTTATATCATAGGCAATTCTACCAACACTAAGTGCATTCATTTATTTCACCCTTTCCATTCTTTTGAAGTTTAATCTATACTATTTTTAATTTCAATATCGGCACTGAAAGATTTGCCCATATCAAGCGGATTACCCTCTTCATCAATCATTTGATTATTATCTGGGTCATTAACATAGATAATTGTTAACTTATAATTATTAGTTGCTGAGTTATTTAAGGTAATATTAGAAGTTATTAATTCATCATTATTACTTGGAAAAGGCTTAGAAGCGGCTTCCGTAATAATATTTTCCCCAGTAGTAGTATTAGTTAAAGTATAAATTAAGTCTTTTTTATTAACAAATTCGTTTTTGACATTCTTCCATACTAATGTAACATTTTTAGCTGGAAAATTGTCATTATTAGTAAGCGTAAAAGTATACTCAAATCGGTCATCAGGAATCATATTGGTAATTGGCGTTACTCTAGTACTACCAGTAATCGTTACATATGCTGCCTCTCCAGCTTGCAGTGATGTTGTCCTAGAATCACCAGAAGCTTCGACTTTAGCAACAAAGAAAGAATATGTTCCATTAAAAGCCACCGCAATTAAAACTACAATTGAACAAATAACTACAATATACATGTTTCGCATTAATTTTTTTTCACTCATTTTTATCACTCTATTCTTAAAATAATTTTAACAAATATCATTTAATATTTCAATAAATATTTAAAATTGTAAAGCTTTTTTAATGTAAAGTTTTAAATCGTCAATTTTTAAAGTAATTTGTTCCATGGTGTCACGATTTCTTAGAGTCACGGTATTGTTATTTAAAGTTTCATCATCTATAGTTATAGCAAACGGTGTTCCAATTGCATCACTTCTTCGATACCGTTTACCGATACTTCCGGCATCATCATATGCACACATAAATTCACTAGCTAAATCGCCATATATTTCTTGGGCTTTCTTGCCATGAACTTTTTTTATTAATGGTAAAATAGTAACTTTATATGGAGCTAGACAAGGATGAATTTTTAAAACTAATCTTTCGGTATCACCCACCAATTCTTGATGGTACGCATCACAAAGAATGCTTAATAATAACCGGTCTAGACCAACTGAAGGTTCAATTACATATGGCAAATATTTTTCATTTGTTTCTGGGTCTAAATATTTTAATTCTTGTTTAGAGTGTTTCTCGTGAACAGATAAGTCATAATCGGTACGGTCAGCTATTCCCCATAGTTCACCCCAACCCATTGGAAATAAATATTCAATATCAGTTGTAGCTTTACTGTAAAAGGCTAATTCTTCTTTATCATGGTCACGGAATCGCAAATTTTCATCATTAATTCCTAAATCTTTTAAGAAATTCATGCAAAAACTTTTCCAATAACCAAACCATTCTAAATCAGTATTAGGTTTACAGAAAAATTCTAATTCCATTTGTTCAAACTCACGAGTTCGGAAAATAAAATTGCCAGGAGTTATTTCATTACGAAAACTTTTACCAGTTTGACCAATTCCAAATGGTAATTTAGCACGCATAGTTCTTTGAACATTTAAAAAGTTTACAAAAATTCCTTGAGCTGTTTCGCCACGTAAATAAACTTTGCTCTTAGCTTCTTCCGTAACACCTTGATGAGTCTCAAATAATAAATTAAATTGCCTAATAGATGTAAAATCAGTATTACCACAATTAGGACACTTAATATGATTATCAATTATGAAGGCTTCAAGTTTATCATTATCCCAACCATCACCAGTTTCTTTACCCTTCGTAAAGTCTTCTATTAGTTTATCAGCACGGTGACGGGTTTTACATTTTTTACAATCAATTAAAGGGTCAGCAAAGGAAGCAACATGACCAGATGCTACCCAAACTTCAGGATTCATTAAAATTGCTGAATCAAGCCCATAATTATAAGGATTTTCTTGAATAAATTTTTGCCACCAAGTTCTTCTTAAATTTTCTTTTAATTCTCTTCCTAAAGGGCCATAATCCCAAGTATTTGATAGTCCTCCATATATTTCACTTCCTTGAAAAATATAACCATATTGTTTACAATAGTTTACAATTTCTTCCATGTTTAATTTCATAATAGTTATCCTTTCTTTTGAAAAAAATTCTAGAAACGAGTAAGATAATCCTACCTATTCCTAGAAAGCTATGTTTATTATATTAAAATCTTTAATTCTTTTCAATAGTTTTATTCAGGCACTGCTGGATTTAATTCTTCATCATTAACTACAGCATCACCATCAATTATTAATTCAATATTCTTACCATCATCAGTGTCTTCTATTAGGGCATCATCAACATATACTTGAACTGTATAATTAATATCTTTATCAGCGCCTATTTTAGCATTTTCAACTAATATACTTGTTGTTGCTGGTTTCGGATAATCTTTTTCTATTACACCATCTTTTTTTAGAATTACTTTTAGTTTACTTAAATCCACATTATTAGTACTTCCAGCTACTAATTTTAAATTGTAGTTACCTGGTAGAGTTCCACTATTATGAATACCAACTTTATATTCACATTCACTGCGATTTTTAGCCTGTTCTAGAGTCATTGGTATAAAACAATCTGCATTATCTTTGCTAGTTAGTTGCGAACCATTAACATAAGTAAATTCTAAAGTACCAGCTTTAACAATTTGATTTTTTTCATTGCCTTTTACTTCAAAAAACAATGCATAACTTACACCCAAAACAATTATTACTAAACAAATTACAACATAAGCAATTACTTTAGTTTCATTTTTTAAAATTGTTCCAACTTTCTTTTCTTTCATATTATCACCATATTTTATTCTATATTTATATATTAACACATTTTTTTAAAATGTAAAAGAAAAAATGTAATTAATTATTTTCCATTTCTAAGATAATTGTTGTTGGTCCAATATTTGTCAGGGTAACATCCATTGTTGCTCCAAAAATTCCTGTTTCAACTTTGGTATATTTTTTTAATTCTTCATTAAATTTATCATATAGTAATTTAGCTTCACTACCATTTAAGGCTGCTAAATAACTAGGTCTATTACCTTTTTTGGTATTAGCATACAAAGTAAATTGACTTACAGATAAAATACTGCCTGAAACATCAAGTAAACTTTTATTCATAATTTCATTTTCATCTTCAAAAATTCGTAAATCAACAATCTTTTTAGCCATTTTTTTTATTATTTCTTCATTATCGTTTTGAGTAAAACCCACTAAAAGGATTAGTCCAAATGCTGTTTTACCCACAACTTGGTTTTGAACTGTCACTTTGGCATTCCGACATTTTTGGATGACTACTCTCATTTTCTCTTAACCTTTCTAATATTTTTTAAACTGCTTAAACTATTAATAAAATCATCAAGTTCATCTTTAGATTTTACTTTAACTGTCATTTCATAAATTGTATTTAAATCAACTATTTTAGTTTTAATATTATAAATACTAATATTCTTAGTTGTAGCTTTACTAATGATATCTAAAAGATTATTTTTAGCAGAAATAGTTTCAATAATAATACTAGTTTCATAAGAGTCTTCTTTTTCATTGTTCCATGAAACATTAATAATTCTTTCTTTATTTAATATAATATTTTCACAATCTTTACGATGAATTTTTACTCCTTCACCTTTCGTAACAAAACCAACAATTTCATCACCAAAAACTGGTTTACAACAATTGGCATAAGTAACTAAAATATCAGTAGTTCCTGAAACTAAAACTTCATTTTTGGCTTTTTTAGCTTTAGGTGGGATTCTCATCATTTTGGCCATTAAAACATCAGCTGCACTTTTTTTATCAGATGATATAACATCAATAATGTAAGCTGAAGTATAACGTAATGTACCAATAGCAAAATATATATCATTAAGGTCATTAAAATGTAATTCTTTGCATAATTTTTTGATATTTTCAGTGCTTAATACTTCTTCAAAAGCTAACTTGCGTTTACGTAGTTCATTATTTAATAAATTCTTTCCTTTAATAGTTATTTCATCTTTTTCTTGCTTATTAAAATAAGATTTAATACGATTCTTAGCGTGAGAAGTTTTGACAAATTTTAACCATTCTTTATTGGGAGTACTATTAGGATTAGTTTTAATCTCAATAATATCGTTATTTTGTAGTTCATAATCTAGCGGTACTACTCGATCATTTACGATAGCTCCAATAGTTGTATCTCCAACTCCCGAATGAATACGATAAGCAAAATCAATTGGGGTTGAAGAAACTGGTAATTCAACAACATCTCCTTTTGGAGTAAAAACATAAATACAATCATTTAAAAAATCAGTTTGAACTTGGTTATTAAAATCTTCACTAGTAATATTATCACTAGTTTCAATTAAGTTTCTAAACAATTCTAATTTTTGTTCCATTAAGCTTTTAGTTTTTCTTGCTCCACCTTCTTTATAAGACCAGTGAGAAGCTAGACCTTTTTCAGCAATTAAATCCATTTCTTCAGTTCTAATTTGAACTTCATAACGATGATTATCATTACCAAATATTCCAGTATGAAGTGATTGATACATATTTTCTTTAGGCATGGCAATATAATCTTTAAATCTTCCAGGAATTGGTCGATATTTGGCATGAATTAAACCAATAGCTAAATAACAATCACTTACTTTTTCGACAATAATTCGTAAAGCTAAAATATCATATATTTGATTCCATTTTTTACCATGACTTAATTTATTATAAATACTATAGACACTTTTTACGCGACTTTTGATATGAAATGAAATATTTTGTTCAATTAACATTTCACTAATTTCTTCTTGCATATCAGCCAAATTATCTTCTAATTCTCTTCTTGATACTGCTAGTTTTTCTTCAATATCTTTATAAACATCAGGTTTACTATATTTTAAGCACCAATCTTCCATTTCACTCTTCCAAGCATTTATACCTAAACGATGAGCAATAGGTATTAAAACAGTCATTGTTTCTTCAACTTTTCTTTTTAAAGCTTCTTTTTCTAAAACATCACCAGTTCGTAAATTATGTATACGGTCAGCGATTTTAATAAATAGTACCCTAACATCTTTAGCAAGACCAACTAAAACTTTTCGTAAATTTAGGCTGGCAGCATTAGAATCATCTGGTAATTCTAATTTATTCATTTTTGATATTGAATCAACTAACATGGCGATGTCTTCACCAAAAAGTTCAGTTATCTCACTTATGGTTGCTCCTCCATGATTTACCGTTTCATGTAAAAGTGCAGCACATATTGAATCAACATCATAATTTAAATCACTTAATATATATGCAACATTTAATGGATGCAAAATATAATCATCCCCATTTAATCTTTTTTTGTTTTTAGGGTGTTCTAAGGCATAATTATAGGCATTTTTAATCTTTAAAATATCGCTTTCGGGAATATCATTAATAACCTTAGCAATTAATTTATCGATTGTTAAATTCATTTTATTATCTCACTTTCTTATTAATAATTCACATTTAATGTTTTTATTTATTAGTTTTTTAAAATTTTTGGCGTCATTAATACTACCAACAACATAACCATAATGAGTTGGAATAACTTTTATTGGATTAATCGTATTTGTTAACATGGCAGCTTCTTGATAGTCCATAGTATATGTTCCGCCAATTGGCAACAATAAGATGTCACATTTGACTTTTTTTGCCTCACTAGTAGCATCACAATCACCTGTTACATAGATTTTTAAACCATCAAAGTTAATTAAGTACCCAACCCAGTTGGCACTTTTAGGATGATGTTTACTTTTAAGATTGTAGGCTTTAATGGTATTTATTTCCATGCTTTTTAAAGCTATTGTTAAATCAGGTTTAACAACATATATATTTTCTTCAGGAATTCCGACATTTAAAAGTTCTTCTACGATATCTTTAGTTGTAAAAAATAAGGTATCTTCTTTTCTTAATTCTAAAATTGCGACAAGCGAAAAATGATCCCAATGAGGATGGGTTATAAAAATATAATCAGCATCATGTAAGGCTGGATAATCAAGAGGATCAAAATAAATAATTTTACTACCTTCAATTTTTATACTGCTTTGTTTATTTACGGTTATCTTTATTTTCATTTGGTTTTCCTTTCTTAAGATAGATATCTATACTATCTGTATTTAAAATATCATCTACCATTTCCCCAATTGTTAAACCATTTTTTTTATTCCAAACATTTTCACAAAAATAATGCCAAATATCTATTTCACTTATAAGCATTTTTAAGGTTTTCATTTCATTTTTCTTGGTCTTTAAGGCTGGTAGTAATCTTGCATATAATTCCTCAACAGATTTAAAATTGAAATCCATATTTAACATCCTTCCTAAAAATTTGGTCTAACTCATAAAATATTATACCAGAAAAATTTAAGAAAGGACAATAGTATGCAAAAAGATAAATTTAAAATATCAATATTAATTTTATTATTGGGAGGATTTATTGTTAAAATCTTAGGATTTGTAGTTAAAATTATTTACACTCGAATTATTGGAGTACAAGGAATTGCTTTATATACCATTGTTACCCCAACCTACTCATTATTAATTACTTTAGCATCTTTTGCCCTTCCTATAAGCATTTCTAAATTAATTAGCGAAAATAATTATGCAACTAAAAAAATAATTTTTTCTACAACCTTCTTAATGATATTTTTAAATATTATTTTTATAACTGGTTTTATTTTAATTGCCCCTTTAATAAGTCATAATTTATTAAAAAATGCTGATACTTACTATTTATTGATTGCCATGGCTATGACTTTACCATTTATTAGTATTACTTCAATTTTAAAAGGGTACTTTTTGGGAAAAATGCAAGTTATTCCTAATACCGTTTCTAATATCTTTGAACAAATTATTAGAATAATTTTTTTATTTTTAGTTTTACCAATTTTAGTAAAAAAGTCGCTTTTATTAGGTGTGATTAGTTTAATTTTATTAAATATTATCAGTGAAATAACAAGTATTATTGTTTTTAGTTTTTATTTGCCAAAAAATAAAATTATCCATAAAGAAGAAATTATTCCCCAAAAGACTATTTTAAGAAAAGTTTTGGATACATCTATTCCTAGTGTTTCATCAAGATTTATAGGTAATATTGGTTTCTTTTTAGAGCCAATTATCCTAACTCATTTTTTATTGTTAAGTGGTTATTCTAACGCGTTTATTTTAAAAGAATATGCTGCTTATAATGCCTATGCTTTAGGGCTTTTATCTTTACCATCTTTTTTTGTAGCAGCTATTTGTCAAATATTAATTCCTGAAATTAGTAAATATAATGCTTTGCAAAATAAAAAAATGCTTAAAAGACGTTTAAGACAAGCATTAAGATATTCTTTTATAATTGGCTTTTTTGCTTCTTTGATAATCTTAATATTTAGAAATCAAATATTAATGGTTTTATATAATACTACTTTAGGAAGTAATTATATTTTAGTATTAGCCCCATTTTTTGTATTGTTTTATTTGGAAGCACCTTTAATTAGTACTTTACAAGCTCTTGGTTATGCTAAAAAAAGTATGAAAATTACTTTTTATGGGGAAATTGTTAAATTAAGTTTTTTAATCATTTTATCACTATGTAAAATCGGATTATTTTCTTTAGTGATTGCTGAGATAATAAATATTATTTTTGTAGTTAGTCTAGATTTTAAAAATTTAAAACAATATCTTGATTAAAGTGTAGTAAAATAGTAATCAGTTTTGTCATTTAATCTGGTAAATTCATATATAGCATATTGTTCATGAGGGTCATTTGAACCTTTAAAAGTATATTTTACAAAGCCATTATTAGTTTCTTTAAATAAACTTTCTTGAAGAATTTCTAAAGTTAAATATTCTTTTTTTAAAGCATTTTCTAAAGTGGTACTAGTACTACCATAATAGATATTTGCTTCTTTAACTCCTGATAAATAAAAGCGAATATCACTATCTTCATATATTAATTTTTCTTGAGGTTTAGTATTAGCATCTAAAAAATCTAATTTTATTTTATATTCAGTATAATCTCTTATTTTATTTAAACGTTCTATTTTCTGAATATTAAATAAATGATAATTTAAAAAGGTTCCTACAGTAATAATTACTAATAGTAATTCAAACATTCTAATAACAAGTCTAAATTTTAGTTGCTGAAATTTTTTCTTATTATATTTTTTTTCTCTTTTCATATTGCACCCCAAAACTAGAAGTATTTTATCACGAATATGTACAGAAGTAAATTCTAAATAGGTTTTGAATATTTACAGCCACAGTAATTTTGCCGATATAAATGATAATATTTAGAGTATTCAATGCTTTTTAGATAACCATTTTCTTTTTTAAAATCACTATATAAAAAATTAAGATGATATTTTTCACTTAAAGACTTACCGATTTCATTAATCCAATTGCTTACTTTATAAGGGCTAACAGTAAGGGATGTTCCAAAATAATCAAAACCTAATTCTTGAGCTTTAGAAGCCGTATAATTAAGTCTTAAATAATAACATTTATAACATCTTTTTCCCCGTTCAGGCTCACTCTCTAAACCAGTAGCAAGCTTTTGGAAAGATATTCCATCATAATCACAATCTAAGAAATTAATATTTAACGTTTCTAAAAGACGTTTTTGCTCAGCTTTTCTTTTAAGGTATTCGGTTTCTGGTTCAATATTTGGATTATAATAAAGAACCGTAATATCAAAATAATCTTTTAATAAATGTAAAACAATTGTTGAACAAGGAGCACAGCAAGTATGTAACAATAATTTTGGTCGGCCTTTTAAATTAGCTAAAATATTTAACATTTCTTTATGATAATTCATTTTTCTCACCCATTAAAATAAACTAAATGATATTTTATCACTAGATGAATCTAAATACAATGTGCCTTTTTTATCTTCTAAGGTAGCATAGATATCAATATAATTATTTAATTTATCAATATGAATAGTATTAACATAAACATGATTTCCATCATTCATTTGGAGGAAGAAACGCGAATCATCAATAATAATATCCCCATTTTTCCAAGGTTCATAGATAATTTCACTAATTAGGGCTATCACATCACTAGATAATTTATTAAAACCATTTATTAATTTTTCATATAATTGATCAGGAACATAATTAGTGAGAATCGGAACCCCTTCTAAATTATTAGTATCAACTTCTTTAAAATTACTTAATATTAATCTTTTTTTATCACGATTATAAAATAAGGGTCGGGCTTCATCAATACTAATTGTTAATTCACCAAGAAGATTTTTTTTAATTTTAACGTCATTAATATAAGGACTTTGTTTTAAAGAGTCTTTAATTTTATGATTAGCTAGGCAAAAAAGACAAGGATAATTTTGATATAAAGACATTTCAATAACTTCCTCATCAGTTAAATAGTTATTGCCAAGAACAACAATATGATTTGTGGGAATTAGTCTTATACCAAGATATCCTAAATAACCTACTAAGACAATTAAGCCAATTTTTAGTAAGCTTTTCCATTTAAGCTTCCGTCTAATTTTTTTCTTTTTATTATTCATATTTTCACCATACTAATAGTATTTTATCAAAAAAATAGGCTTTTTGATATTAAAGTAAAAAAAAATGTCTTAATTTAACATATTTAGACATTTTCTTTAAAATAATTTTTCTAATTCAAAATTATTATTTTTAACATCAATATTAAAAGTAGTATTTATTTTTAAATCTTCTTGAATAAGTTCTTTAGCAATTAGATTTTCAATATTACTAGTAATATATCTTTTTATTGGTCGAGCTCCAAAATTAGGATTATAGGCTTCATCTATAATTTTAGTTTTAGCTTTTTCACTTAAATTAATATGTAAATGATAATTTTTTAAACGTTGTTCAATTTCCCTAATGATTTTATCAATAATATCTGCTACAACATTTTTAGGTAAGGCATTAAAAATTATAATCTCATCAATACGATTTATAAATTCTGGTCTAAAAGCTTTTTTTAATTCAGTCATAACTAAATCATGAGCATTGTCTTCATTGTCTAAGATATATTCACTACCTAAATTGCTTGTCATGATAATAATGGTATTTTTAAAATCAACCGTTCTTCCTTGACTGTCAGTTAATCGGCCATCATCTAGGATTTGTAAGAGAATATTAAAGACATCTTTATGAGCTTTTTCAATTTCGTCAAATAGAATAATACTATATGGATTACGTCTTACACTTTCGGTTAATACTCCTCCTTCATCATAACCTACATAACCTGGAGGCGCGCCAATTAAACGTGAGACATTAAAGGCTTCCATATACTCAGAACAATCTATTCTAATCATATGGCGTTCATCATCAAATAATTCATAAGCAAGCGATTTCGCTACTTCAGTTTTACCAACGCCAGTTGGACCAAGGAAAATGAAAGAACCAATTGGCTTATTAGGGTCTTTAATACCACTTCTCGCCCTTATAATTGCTTCAGAAACTGATTTTAAAGCATTATCTTGCCCCATAACTTTCTTTTGCATATTAGAAAATAAATTTAATAATTTATCTTTTTCGCCACTTACTAATTTAGAAATAGGAATATTAGTCCAACGGGAAATAATCATGGCAATTTTTTCATCATCAACAATATCAGATAGCATTCCATTTTTAATTTCTTCTTGAAGATTTTTTAGTTCACTTTCTAATTTAGGAATTACACCATGTTGAAGACGCGCAACCTTTTCTAAATCATAATCACTTTTAGCTTGTTCTAAATCAAAACGTGCTTGTTCTAATCCTTCTTTTTTCTTATTGATATTTAATTTGTTTTTTTGTTCATTTTCCCATCTTTTTCTTAAATCTTTTTCTTCACTTTTTAATTTTTCTAAAGAATTGTTTATTTGTTCTAAACGGGTTTTATTTAATTCATCTTTTTCTTTTCTGATAGCCTCTTTTTCAATTTCTAAATTCATAATTTTTCTTTTTAAATTATCCAAAGATGCTGGTTCACTATCAATTTGCATTTTTATTGTTGCACAAGCTTCATCAATTAAATCAATAGCTTTATCTGGTAAATAACGATCAGTTATATAGCGGTCTGATAATGTTGCGGCAGCAATTAAGGCACTATCTTTAATTGATACTCCATGATAAATTTCAAAACGTTCTTTAAGTCCTCTTAAAATTGTTATGGTATCAGCTACGGTTGGTTCACTTACTAAAACTTTTTGAAAACGTCTTTCTAAAGCTCCATCTTTTTCAATATATTTTCGATATTCATTTAACGTTGTAGCGCCGATAACATGAATTTCCCCACGGGCCAGCATTGGTTTTAACATATTACCAACGTCCATTGTTCCTTCGGCTCCGGTACCAACAATCATATGAATTTCATCAATAAACATAATTATCTTGCCATTACTGTCTTTAATTTCTTTTAAAACAGCTTTTAAACGTTCTTCGAACTCACCACGATATTTAGCTCCTGCAACTAAAGAACCTAAATCAAGTTCCCAAACCGTTTTATCTTTTAGACTATTAGGAACATCTTTTTTAATTATTCTTTGAGCTAAGCCTTCAACTATAGCTGTTTTACCTACTCCGGGTTCACCAATAAGTACTGGATTATTTTTACTTTTACGAGATAAAATCCGAATAACATTTCTTACTTCTTCATCACGACCAATAACAGGGTCAACTTTATTATCAATAACATTTTTGGTAATATCTCGACCATATTTTTCTAAAACATTTTCATTATTTTCATTATTTGTTTCATACATATATATCCCTCCTTTATTTGCATCATGATTATATAGCAAAAATTAGCACTTGTCAATACCGAGTGCTAATTTTTAAATTAAATCTTGATACTTGGGATGATAACGGCGGCACATTTTTTCATCTTTATGTAATTGAAAATCAATTAAATATTTTTTAACTTCTTTTAAATCTATTGATTGGTCACCTTTAAAATTCTTATGAAATTGAAGCGATAAAAGTTGCTAATGAGTTACCGTCACTAATCCGAATTCTTGGTAAAGCATAAGGATCCATTCCTGGTTTTACAACACCCCATTCTGTAGTAAAAGCTAAATCATAACCAGCAATTTTAAGCATTTCTTTAGTATCATCGTTATAATCACCAAATGGATAAGCTAATGTTGTTGCAGTTTTAAGAATTTCTTTGGAAGTTTTTAAATCATTTATGCCATCTTCTTTAGCTATACACTGAAATAAACCACCGTGCATCATTCCGCTGCACCCAGCTTGATGCATATCATGAGTATGACTTTCCATACTAACATAGCCTGAATTAATTATTTCTTGTTGATATGGAAGACTTGGATCAGTCCAAGAAGTTACAACAAACCAGACAATAGGAATTTGATATTTTAAAGCTAGAGGATACGCTATTCGATAGTTGCTTTCAGCTCCATCATCCGTAGTAAGAATAATACTTTTAGGTGGTAATTTAATCTCCCCATCTAAATATTGTTTTAATTCTTTCATTGTTGGAAAATAATAGTTATTGTCTTTTAAATACTGTAATTGTTCTTCAAATAAACTCTTAGCTAAATAATTACCATCTTCGCCAGTTTCTCCTGCGGCATCATCATAAAAATAATGATACATTAAAACAGGAACGTATGGGGCATTTTCTGATACATCAATACTTTTTCTAATGACTTTTCTTTCTTTAGTAATCACTGAATCATCAGTATTTAATTCATAGGTTACTGTATATTCTCCAGGTTTATTTAAAACGTCACCAGTTGTTGTTACCGAATCTGTAACATCTTCTTGATTTTTATTAAAAGCTTCATAACCAGGGTCAGTATAATAATCATTATATTCAATATAGATAGTGTCATCACCTTTTAAAGTTAATTTAGCCTCAACATCATTATTTTCTTTAATAATTGGTTCTTCAACTTTAGTACAAGCACATAAAAATAAACATAATAATATTAAACTAACTTTTTTCATTTACCAATCATCTTCCTTTTACTAACAATAAACTTAAAATAATTCCTAATAAACTAACTAAACCAATGATAATAAAGCCATTAAAATAACCAGCTTTGATTTGACGATTTCTTAAATATTTTTGATGGTTATTTTGAACTTTTTGTTCGGAAATTTGATTTTTAAATTGATTAAGAAGTTCAATTTCTTCAGATGTTTTATTGGCTTTTAATTCAATTTCATCAATTTTCTTTAAATAATTATCTAATTGGTCCTTAACAGGTTCAAGTAAATAATCTTTGATTTGATATAATCTGCCAATATCTTGCTCATAAACTTTAGAATTTTGAGCAAATTGACTTAAATATTTATTTAACATTGATATCGTAATTTGTTGAAAATTTTTATTAATATTTTCTTCATAATAATTAAAAGCATCTATAGCATAATCACATTTAACAAGATAAGTATTATCATTTTCATCTATAAGATACAAGTATTTATTAAAGATTCCAGCCTTGTTTTGATGATTAACCACTCGTAGTCCTTTAATAATAATATTTTCATCTAAGTTAAGTAAATATTGAGGAGCCTCATAGTTTTGACAATGACAGGCAATGATATTAAAAACCTCTTCACTATTAAGAATATTTAAATCTTTAGTTAGGTTAGCATTTTGGCGAAAAAAATTAGCCAAGTTAATATTATTTAAATTACAACTTTGATTATTATAATATAATAAATTGTTTTTTAACTCTAAACCAACTAAATTTGGATATTTATATAATAAATTTCTTATAAAGGTTTCATTTGACATAATATCCATCCTATCTTTAGATAATCTTAACATATTTTGGCAAATAAAAAAAGTAGCAATGGCTACAAATCAATTAAATCTTTTAATAAATCACCAATATTATCATCTTGACAATGGGCAAAGAAATTTTCTTCAAAATAAGGGTTTTTAATAATTTTATATAAAAGGTCTTTATCCATTTTATCTAAAATGGCATACAAATCGTAATGATTATTTTTATCAAGATATTTAACGGTTTTTAATTGGTCATTTTGAATTTCTTGGCGTTCTTTAGGATAGCCACCATGAGGTTCAGTTTGAAAAATAGTGTGAAAAATATTTTCTAGATTAATTTCAAAACCTACACCAAAATTTTTACCATAAGGAATTGCTATGGCATTTCCACCATTAATTTTTAAAAATAATTCAGCATCAACAGGATCATTAACATAGCCACATATTACTTTAGGCATTTTATTTGCTGTGATAAGTACTCCTTCGGCTGTCGAACAACCGGTAATAACAAAATCAACGGCTTTACTACATAGTAAAATACCAGTTAAGATACCTGCCCCGACATAGTCTAATTGGTAATCATCCTCACTATTCACTCCATAATTAAAGACTTCATGACCATATATTTTACTTACTTTTTCTAAAACTTTTAAAATTAATTCATTTTTCTTTTTTTGACTATTTTCATTTATTAAAGCAATTCGCATTTTTTAATCTCACTCCTATTTTAATCTTAGAACAATTTTTATTGTTAGTCAAAGAAAATTTAAGAAGATTGACAATATAAAAATCCCTATATTTCAAGGGATAATATCCATTTGGTAGTCTGTACGGGATTTGAACCCGTGTATACGAGCTTGAGAGGCGCGCGTGTTTAACCCCTTCACCAACAGACCAAAAATTAAGACATTTATATTGTATCAAATATCTTTTATTTTAGCAAACTAAACTTCTTTATATATTGAAGTAAACAAATCTTCATCATTAGAATTTGATTCATTAGTTTCTAATTTTGGTAAATCTTCTAAAGTCGCTAAACCAAAGTAATCTAAAAAATCATGAGTAGTTTTATATAAATTAGGTCTACCTGGCATGGTACTTTTTCCTGATTCTTTAATTAAGCCTTTAGCTAATAATTTTCTAATTGTATAATCAGATGATACTCCACGATAAGCATCAATTTCAGCTCTGGTAATAGGTTCATTATACGCTATAATGGCTAAAACTTCTAAAGCTGATTGAGATAAGGTATTAGATTCAGGGGTTAAAACTAATTTTTGATAATATGATTTATGTTCTTCTTTGGTTGTCAATTTAAAGGCATTTCCTAAAAAACGAATTCTAAGACCTCGGTCTTGTTTTTCGTAATTTTGTTTTAATTTTAATAATAATTCTTTAGCTTCATCTTTGCTAATTTCTAAAATATTAACAATCTGTTCTAAGGTTATACCTTCATCTCCTAAGACAAATAATAAACCTTCTAATACTCCAACTAAATCCATTTTAAATCCTCCATATCCATATTTGGTCAAACATATTATCTTGAGTTATTTTAATTTGGCTTTCTTTACTCATTTCTAAAACAGCTAAGAAAGTAGCAATGATATATTCTTTAGAATTATCTTCAAATAAATCAAAAAAATTACATTTTTCTTGTTCTTCTAATTTCTTTCTTATCCATATTTTACGACTCGCAACACTGATTTCTTTCTTAGTTATTTTGGTATTTTTAGGTTCTTTGTAATGAAGACGTTTATTTACTTCTTCTAAAGCCTTTAATAAGTCTAGACTTGTTAAACCATATTCATTAAATAATTCATAATTTGTTTCGTATTTTTTTAAATTTTCTGGAAGTTTAGTATGAATTTCTTGACGTTTTTCTTCAAGTTCATGAAAATTTTTAGTTAATTCTTTGTATTGCTCATACATGATTATTTTATTTTTTAAATCTTCTTCACTGGTAATTTCATACTCATCATCAGTTTCATCTTCGACTTTACCAATTAGTTTTTTGCTCTTTAAATGGATTAAAGTTGCAGCCATGACTAAAAAAGAAGACGAAATGTCAATATTTATTTTTTGTAAGGAATGAATATATTCTAAATATTTATCAATTATTTCACTCATTTTAATATCATAAATATCTAATTTAGTTTCTTTTACTAAATGAAGTAAAAGGTCCATTGGGCCTTCGAAATTGTCAATTGATACTAAAAACTCCATATCTTACTCTCCCTAATACATTATACTTAAATATTTAATATTTGCCAAGAAAAAAAGACTTGAAAAGCCTTTTAATTACAATTATAACCAGAAGAACTAAGTTCAAAATAGATAGTTTTAGCAAAAGTATCTTTTTCATAGAATGCTTTATTATCAAGAATTTTTTGTCTTTCACTAATATTGACACTACCTAAATCAATTGTTGCTTCAAAGGTAAAGCCGGTTGTTTTAGGAACAATATCGGCATCAACGCCTTTTATTGATTTATAACTTGCCGTTTTTGCTTCATAAGTATTTAAAGTAGTTTCATCATTTTTACTAACTCGTAATTGATAATTTATTTTAGTTAATAAATAATCATTATCATTTTGGAAAGTATAAACTAATGTCTCATCACCTTTGATACAAGTAAGGAATGGGAAATTATTAATGTCCTCTGTTTTTAAGGTAATGGCTGGATAATCATTAATACTTTTACTATTAATTGTTAAATATGTTGGTGAAGCATTTGTTCCAGTATTATCTTTAAAAGAATAACTGTATTCTTTGGTAGTATCAGAAGCAATTTCTTCTTTAGTTATTAAAATTCTATCTAATAAAGTTTTATCAGAAGTATATAATTCAATATACATTGGAGTGTTAATTAAAGTTTTAGCTGAACCGCTGACATTTGTTACTAAAACTTTAACATTGTTAGTGCTACTATTTACTTCAATATCATAACGGAAACCACTAATAGTTTTAGATACTGGAGCATTAGCATTTAAAAAATCTTCTTTAACTTCTGGTTCTTCAGGTATTTCAGGTTCTTCTGGTTTTTGGGATGGTTCTTCTACTGGCGGGGTTATTACCGTAGGTGCTTCATTATTTTGAAAACTATTAATAAAATTAACAACATACGGTAAAACAAAAATAATTATAATTAATGTAGCGAATAAGGCTATAACTCCACCAAAACTATTTTCATTAGCATCTATTTTTCCAATGGTTGTCGGAGTTAATTCAACTCGATTGATGACGACATTATCAAAATTTTCCTTGGCCTTTTTATTCTTTTTCATTATCTTCACCTATTTCTAGCAATATTGTATCAAAAAATACTATAAAAAAAAAGAGAAAGACACAATTTTATTTTAATTTTGACAACTATTAGTTATTTAGTCTTTTGGTTTAAAAATAATTGCAAAAACAAAGGCAAAAACAATAGCCATCGTAATAGCAACACTTACTTTTGATAATAAACCACTAGCAATACCGATTATTTCTTCGTTATGAAATCCTTCATATCCACCTTGATAAAGTAAATTGCCAAAATTACTTATCATCATGGTTGCTCCTGCTCCACCCCAGTTAATTAATTTAGGATAAATCCCTAAAAAGGATAGAAAAGCCCCGGCTACTGTAAATAAACTAGTAATATGACCAGGAGTTAATTTAGTATTATCTAATATTAACTGTCCTATTAAACAAATTAAACCACCTAATACAAAAGCATTAAAATAAATCATTAATTAACCTCCAAACTAATTGCATGACTAATTGCTGGAATACTCTTTTTTTGATTAACATATAAAGCATTATGTAAAGAACCTGTTCCCACTAATAAAATTTTATGATATTTGTTTTGTTTAACAATTTTATTAAAAAAATACAGTGGTAAGACAACCGGTCCACTAGCTCCAGAATAGACTTCTTGACTTGGTAAATATAATTCACAACCAGCATCTAAATAATTTTTTAAAGTTAAGTTGTTATTTTGTTTTAAATAAGCTTTTAAAATTTTTAAACCGACACTACCTAAGTCCCCAGTTAATATTAAATCATAATAATCAATGGTTCTAGCAGTTTCTTCTAAATGTTGCAAAATAGTATTTGCGGCAGCAGGAGCCATAACAGCCCCCATATTTGTTGCGTCTTTAATTCCCATATCAATAGCCTGACCGATGGTGTAACTTTCAATTTTAATATTTGCTGGTTCTCTACTTAAAAGAGCTCCGACGGCTCCCGTTGCTGTAAACGTTGTAGTATGAGATTTAGGTGCTCCATATTCTATAGGAAATCTAAATTGTTTCTCGGCATGAAGATTATGTGATGATGTTACACATAGGGCATAGCCTTTACGTTTTGTACTTAAAAATTCACTAGCAACTATTAAACTTTCAATAAAACTAGCACAGGCCGAATAGACTCCTAAAAAAGGAATGTCATATAAACTTGCAGTATAACTTGATACTCCAATTTGATTGGCTAAGTCACCTGATACTAAAAAATTAATATCTTTAGTAAGCAAGTTGTTTTTTCGTAAAAGATTATCAATAACGGTTTTTTGCATTTTTATTTCAGCTTGTTCAAAAGTTTTTTCATGGTAATAGTAGTCATCCATAATGATATCAAAATTAGCAATCTTTCCTTCACTTTCTAAGGGTCCAGCAAGGCTAAAAGCATCTTTAATATATATATTTGTAACTTTTTTACTAGCCATATATTATCACCCCTAAAATACTCAAGAAAAAGCTTGAGACAATTCCATATAAAAGAACACTTCCCGCTAACTTAAAAAAGCTAGCCCCTAACCCGGTAATTAAACCGTCTTTTTTTACATCTAGAGCACTAGAAGTCATGGAATGAGCAAAACCCGTTGTAGGAATAATTAAGCCACAGCCACTTTTACTAACTAAATTATCAAAAAAGCCAAGAGCAGTTAAAAATGAAGCTAAAAAAATAGTAATAACACAAAGCCAAAGGTAAGCAGACGATAATTCCATACCAAAAGTTATTTGTAGAATGCTTACAATAACTTGACCACCAAATGATAATCCACCCCCTACTAAAAAGGCAATTAAAGCTTTATTTAGTTTATTTTCTTTAGGAGTAAATTCTTTTACAAGTTTTTTATATTCGTCTTTATCCATAAATATCCTCCACTTATATTATGGAAAAAATTAAAAAAGTTATACAAAATAAAAAAAAGCAATAGCTTGCTTATTTGGCTTGCCAGTATGTGGTCATACCACATGGCAAGATTAGATTACTATTTTTAACGGGAATTCCTATTTCATCAGAATAAATGTTGCCAGAATATTTTTCTAAAACAGTAAGTTTTAAAACATCCTCTATAATAGTTTTAGATAAACCAGTACTATATGAATTAATTAAAAATAAGGCTGGTTGGTCACTTAATAATTTTGTACATTCTAAAACTAAATTATATAAATCTTTTTCAATTGACCAAACTTCATGTTTGCTTCCTCGACCAAAACTAGGCGGATCCATCAAAATAATATCATATTTATTGCCCCTTTTAATTTCTCTTGTAACAAATTTAAGACAGTCGTCGACAATAAAACGAATTGGTTTAGCTTCTAGATGATTTAATTTAAGATTTTCTTTAGCCCAATCAACCATTCCTTTGGATGAGTCAACATGAACAACACTCGCACCACTTTTTAAACAAGCAATTGATGCTGCTCCAGTATAAGCAAATAAATTTAAAACTTTAAGTGTTTTTTTGGAATTTTCAATAATACTTCTAATTAAATTCCAATTAGTGGCTTGTTCAGGAAATAAACCTGTATGTTTAAAACCCATTAATTTTAATTTAAAATTTAAGTCACGATATTTTATTATAAATTCTTCTGGCATTGTTTTATTGTTGACAGTCCATTTACCCCCACCAGTTTGGCTGCGATTATAAATAGCATCAGGCTTGGTCCATAACTCGTGATGTTCAGTATTCCAAATTACTTGAGGATCTGGTCTTCTTAAAACAATATTACCCCATTTTTCTAATTTTTCTTTATGAGCAAGATCTAATAACTCATAATCTTTAAAATCATCAACTATTCTCATTTGATTTTTCCTTTAGTTATATATGCCAAGAATGGATCTAGGAATTCAAAAATACCAGTAATTAAAATAAAATATCCAAAAACAATAATATTTGTTTCAAGGCCAAAAAGAAAATTAATACTTGTCAAAATGCCAGTAATTACAAATAAGAATAATAAAACAGTTTCAAATTGCCACATTTTGCTTTTCTTATCATGATACATATCAGCTTTTTTTAATTTAATTAAAGATAACATTAAGAGCCAAATTAGAATAGTTATAGCTAAAAATTTAGGCGTTTCAGTAACTTTATATAAATAACCAATAATCCCAATAATTAAACTAGCAAGACAAGTAAAGGCACTGGTATAATCTTTACTTTTCATAGTAAGTAAAAATAAGACGGCATTAACTACGGCATAAAAAATCATTGTGCCAACAAATAATTCTAAGAAAAAAGTCCAACCTAAAATGGGACAAATTAGCAAAAAAATTCCATTTAAAATTAATAGACCTCGACATATCATATCTTTTTTTAAAACATCTAACATCACTACACACCTCAGTATAATCATAAACTTTTTTAGAAATTTTGTAAAGTTTAAAACTCTTTTATTTCATTATTAAATTCTTTATCCATTAAAAATTCATGCATAATTTCTTCTTGATTTTCAACACTTATTTCTTCAATTCGATCGACACGACATTTTTCACTAATTAAAATGGCTTCAACTTTTTTGACAGCTTCATCTAAATCATCATTTACTACAACATAATTGTATTTATTGACTTCATTTATTTCTTGATATGCTCTTTGAAAACGTTTTATTATTTGTTCATTATTTTCCGTGCCCCGGCTTTTAATTCGTTTTTTTACTTCAGACATACTTGGTGGTAAGATAAATATTAAAATAGTTTCAGGAAACATTTCTTTAATAATACTCGCACCTTCTACTTCTATTTCTAGTATAACATCTTTACCTTCGTTTAATAAATTATTAACTTCTAATTTAGGCGTACCATAATAATTACCAGAGTAGTTAGTATATTCTAATAACTCATTATTTTTAATTTTTTCTTCAAATTCTTCTTTTGTTACAAAATGATAAGTTTCATCAGGAATATCATTAGATCGGATAGGACGAGAGGTATAAGATACAGATAAGTAAATATTAGAATTTTTAGCAAGTAGCTTATTGATAACAGTTCCTTTGCCGGCACAGCTAATACCAGATATAATAATTAAATCTCCTCTTTTACGTTGTTTGATCATTTTCATCACCTTTTTTTATTTATTATAATATAAAATAGTTAATTGCTAAAGAAAAAATTATATTATTTATGATTCTTCTAAATAATTGGTTATTTTAAGACTCATGTTTTTGGTAAAAGGATAAGTATAGGTATCGCTGTTAGTGATATGAGGAGCAATAATGATAATACTGTATTTAGGAGTATCTTTAGGATAAAAAAAGGCCAAAGTCGAATTAATGGTTTCGACATCTACTATTCCATCGTGATTACTGTCATAAAATGTTTCGCTAGTTCCAGTTTTTCCTGATGCTTGCAAGGAATAATCGACATAACTAGAGGCAGTTCCTCCATGAAACACTTCATAAAAGCCTTCTAAAATTCGGTCATAATAATGTTGATTTAAAGGGACTTCATTTAATAAAGTTGGGTCTCTTTTAGCAACGTTTAAGCGTAGTCTTTTTCCACGATTAGCAATTGTATTAATATATTGAAATAGTTCTAAAGGTGTATAGGTATCATACTGACCTATTGCTAAATTTAAAAGTAAATCTCCACTTATTTTTTGACCAATCATACCAATCTTTTCATTTGGTAAATCAATATCGGTTAATGTTCCTAAACCATAATCAGCAAAGGTCTGGCGATAAGTATCAAAGTTTTCTTTGGTAACATTTAATTCCATATTATAATGATAGCTATTGCCAGTCGAATTAATGGCTGTGATGAATTGAAAATAATTACTTGAAGTTTTTAAAGCTGTGATATCATCAACATAGCCAAGTCTTTTATAGGAACATTTAGCAGGTTGAAAGGATAATTTTACACAACTATCTAAAATTTTTTGACCTTCTTTAATAGCGCCAGTTAAATAACCTACTGTTGAACTTGCCCCTTTTACAACACTGCCCATGGCAAATGAAGAAGATAAAAGAGTATGGGATATTTCTTTAAAACTTCCATCATCATTTAATAAAATACCACTCATTGCTAAAATATTACCAGTGTTTGGATCACCAATAATACTATAAGCATCGTGAAAATAACGACTTTGTTTTTTCTTTTTAGCTGCTAGAAGTTCTTCCTTTAAAGTATTTTCTAATTTTATTTGTAAATCAATATCGATATTGAGAACTAAATCATGTCCCATTTGCTCTTCACTTAATAGGGAAAGTGAATAATCATCATTAACTAAATAAGTTGCTTTTTGTCCTTTTAAAATATTTTCATAAGTTTTTTCTAAACCACTGATGCCAACGGTATCTTCTAATTTATAACCTTGATTAAGATAATCACGAGCTTCTTCTTTAGGGATACTTCCAATAGAGCCAAAAATATCTTTTAAAGTATCTTGATATGGATATACTCTTTTACTGCTAACTACAATCCGAATGGAATTAAGATTTTGTTCCATAATTTTTAAAGCTTCTTCTTCTGTTATATCTTTTAATAAATATTTATCTTGATAGTAATAACCTTCATTCATTAGCGAATATAAATAAATTATTCTCTGTTCATATTCAGTATATTCTAAATCAGTATCTTTAATTCTTGCTAATTTATAATTTAAAATATCATCTTCACTAATTTTTCGTTCTTCTAATAAACGATACTCATCAGGAGTAATTAAATCTTTGCCATTATCATGTTTTATTAAATAATAATCTTGTTTCATTCTTAAAGTAAGATGATAATCTTTAACATAACTTTCAAGACTTTTAGCTATTTCTAATTCATCTTCAACTTTTGCATTTGTTGTTTTATGATAAACAATATTTAAAACACCTACATTATCTACTAAGACTTTTCCTTTACAATCTAATATTCTCCCTCTAGGTGCGGATAGACCTGTAATAATCATATTTGTTTTAACTTTTAAATCTTCGCTATATTCTTGATGATGATTGATATTAATATTTAATAAAACACTTATAAAAATAACAAAAAAAATCGTCACAATTGATTTTAAATTCATCTAAAATCACCTATTAATAGTATTTATTTATTTTTTTAAATCATACACTATAATAGGTGATTTTATGTTTGAAATAATTAGAAGATATATGGATAAATTAACTATTGATGATGTCAAAAATTTTGCTAATAATAATGATGTTCTTTTAAATGAACATGAATTAAATTTTACTTATCAATTTGTTAAAAAAAATTGGGAAGTTATTTTAGCTAATCCCAATTCCTTAAATCTTGAACGTTATAAAAATGAATTTAGTGAAGAAAACTTTGCCAAAATCAAGAAACTAATTACTATCTATTATCAAAAATATGGGCATTATTTGTAATAATTATTAATATTTTCAATTAGTTTCTCATCAAATTGTTGGTTTTTAATCATGGTAATTTCAAATTTGTAAGGCGGATAAATTCGTTCTTTATCCATCATATTTTGACCTACATAAGGTGTTTCTAATATTTTAGGAACATCTTTTAATTTTTCGTGATAAATTATTTTTAATAAAGTTGAAAAACCAATGGTACCATAACCAATATTTTCATGACGGTCTTTATGAGAAGCAATGGGGTTTTTACTATCATTAATATGAATACAATTAATTTTATCTAAACCAATCATTTGATCAAAACATTCTAAGTATTCATCAAATTTATTTAAATCGATACCAGAGTCATTTAAATGGCAAGTATCAAGACATACACCTATATCATAATGAACATTATCAATAATAGTTTTTAATTCTTCTAAATTGACTCCTAGTTCACTTCCCTTACCTGCCATTGTTTCTAGCAATATTTTGCAAGATGAAGGAGTTTTTAAAATAATATTTAAAGCATCAATAATATTTTTGATGGCTATATCTTTTGGTAAGCTAACGGCACTGCCAGGATGTAAGACCATATACGAAATACCTAATTTTGCACAGCGATTTAATTCTTCTTTTAAAAAATTAATGCTAAAATCCCACTTGGATGAATCAAGGTTATTGGCTAAATTTATAATATAAGGAGCATGACAGATAACATTTTTAATATCAACATTATTTTCCTTCATTAATTCTTGAGCTTTTTTAGTTAATTCTTCATCAATATCTTTTCGCAAAGTATTTTGAGGAGCTCCTGTATAAAACATAAAAGTATTAGCTCCATAAGAAAGAGCTTCTTGGACACTGCCAAGTAATTGAGTTTTTCCAAAACCTACATGACTTCCGATAATCATAAATACACTTCCTTTATTTTCTTAATATTGCCCCATCGGCATTTGAACATGTAGTAGTAGCTTGCATATCTTTTTTTTCTGTAATAACGCCATTATCATAGGCTTTACCTTTAATACTTAAATTCGATAAAGTTGCTTCGCCAACATAAAAACTATCACTAGTAACCCACGCAGTATAGTTAATTATCTCGCCTTCTTGATTCGATTCAATTAAAATACTACCGGTATAATTTTCTTTACTTTCTAATAACAAGATATTATTTTCTTTTAACCATTCAATAGGATAGCAAACTTTACTATTTGGACTAGCTTTTTTATTTGCTAAATCTAATTTATAAGCACTTGATGCAGCTTGCATTGCTCTTATTACTTCTGTTTTAAAAACTTTTTGATGTTCATTATTAAGCATACTAGTTACAAATAAACTACAACTTAAAATTACAATTATTAGTATTCCAATAACAATTAATGACTCAACAACAGTAAAACCACGATTATTTTTCATATTTAAACTCCTACACTATTTGTTTCAGGTAACGTACTTCCACCATCAATAACAAAGGTTTGACCTGTAATATAACTACATTCTTCACTTGCTAAGAATAAGGCTAAATTTCCTAATTCATCAATTGTTCCTAATCTTTTTAAAGGAATTCCTAAGCCTATTCCTTCAATAACTTTTTCAGGATTATTAGAATCAGTTTCTTTGGCAATATTTTCTACCATTGGAGTCATGATATAACCAGGTAAGATGGCATTAACTAAAATATTTTTAGGAGCAAGCTCCATAGCTAAAGCCTTAGTAAAACCTATTAAAGCTGCTTTTGTAGTCGCATAAGCAACTTCCCCAATATCTGCTACCATTGGTCCTGTAACACTTGATAAATTAATAATTCGTCCCGTTTTACTCTTCTTTAATAATGGTAAAAAGGCTTTAGTGACATTCCAGGTTCCTTTAATGTTGATATCAAAATGAAAATCTCTTACTTCATCACTCATTTTAGCAAAAGATTGTAATTTAGCTACTCCAGCATTATTGACTAAAATGTCAATTTTCTTTTCTTCTAAGCTAATATCTTTAACAATCTCTTCAAGCATTTTACTATCCCTAATATCAACAATATAACCACTTATTTGCGAAAAATCTTTTTTTAAATCTTTGATAGTTTTTTTTAATTCTTCACTATAATCTAGAATATAAACTCTGGCATGAGCTTTTAATAAAGCTTTAGTAATTCCTAAACCATTACCCATCGCTCCACCAGTAACAATAGCTACTTTATTAGTTAAATCCATTTTCACTCCTCCTTAGCATTACAAACATTATACAATGAAAAAAAGGAATTTTAAAGTTCCAAATTGTTATTCTTATTATATTCTTTTAACTTTTCTAATTCCTTTTGTTCAAGTTTAAGATTTTTAATATCTTTTGATATTACATCATCAACATAGAGCGAATGATTTTGACATTTAATACTAATATTTATGTTATTTTTAAATAGTGTTTTGACTACTATTTCTTCATTTTCATCTAGATATAAAATTTTTTTATTCTTGCTATTAATAATTTTCATCTAATCTTCCCTTTCAATAGTGGAAAATAATTCATCGTCAAAGAAATCTTTTAAATCAATGTTCAATCCTTCACAAATTCTAATAATTGTCAAGAGTTTGGGATTTTTTGATTTACCATTAATTAGGTTTTGGACAGTACTTTGAGTTAGACAACAAATACTCGCCAACTTATTTGGCGTGATATCTTTTTCAACACAAATTTTTAATATTTTTTCAGATATAGCCTTTGATAATCTCACTTTTACCACCTTATAAAAAGTATATCAATTAAGTCTTAAAACTTATTAACCACACAAGGTTAAAATAAAAGAAAAATGACAAAATTGTTCTCCTTTTTATTCCTTTCTTCAGTTTCTATAAGGATTTTAGCAAAAATTTTTGGTAAAAATTGTCATTCCATGTCGAAGATATAAAAAAACTGAACTACATTTATTATATTTATACTTTAGAAGTCAAAAATGTTCGTTAAAACAGTTTTAGATATAGATATAAGCAATGAAAAAAAACTAGTTTTTAGTCTAGTTTAAGATGTTGGCAAAGTAAAATTTGTTAATAATCTTTTTATTTAAATATATATATAACATAATCGAAATAGTTAGTTTGTTTATTACCCACACATAAGTTATCGTAACCAACTTTTAATATGGAAAAATGGCATAATTATAATATAGAGAATAGGAAGTGATAAAAATGAATGAATATAATGTTTACATTGATGAGTCTGGAGATGAAGGAATAAATAAAGGCTCTAAATATTTTATTTTAACAGCACTAATTGTAGATAAAAATAAAGATTTAGAAATTGCTAAGAATGTTGATATTATTAAACAAAATTTAGAAATGGACATAAAAACACAATTGCATTGAAAATTATTAAAAGGCACTCCTAATAAAAATATGATAATGGACGCGGTTAATGACCTAGATGTACTTATTATTAATGTAATTGTTGATACAAAATCAATTAAAATTATCCCTTCAAATAATATCTATAATTATTTTAGCGGATATCTATATGAACGAATATGTTGGTATATGAAAAAAAAATGGAATAGCTAATATTAATATTAGTGCAAGAGGAAATCTTTCTAAAAATGATTTAAGCAAATATTTAAATAAAAAAAATAAAAGAGAAATTTATTGTAAAAATAATAATTACTTAAGTTATGGGTTAAAATAAGTAAAAAACTCACATTGACATTAAAGATACTGTCCTTATTTTTTTATTATTTCAAAAAAAAAGCCTCGTATTTACGAGACTTAATAATCACAAATGGTGGCTCGCTCGGGATTCGAACCCGAGACCCTTTGATTAAAAGTCAAATGCTCTACCGACTGAGCTAGC
>CANQZD010000007.1 GCA_947628275.1 uncultured Bacilli bacterium
ATAAAGCTTGCCTTTATTTGTTACTAACTTATTTGCGTAGCAAATGCAAAAGGTGACATTTTAAAAAAATCTTAACAAACCAACAATTACCATTTAAATTTAACTATATTTTAAATATTTCTTTAATATTTTTATTCGTTATTTTGGCTAATTGTTCTCTTGTAATATTTAATTCTTTGGTAATAAATTCGGCAATATTCAAAATATACTTTGGTTCATTTTTCATTCCCCTAAAAGGATGAGGAGTTAAATAAGGACTATCCGTTTCTAAAATAATTTCTGGATATATTTCTTTTAATATTTCTTTCAAATGACTATTTTTAAAAGTTACAACTCCATTAATACCTAACTTATAACCCATTTTAATAAATTCTCTTGCAACCTCTAAAGACATTGAAAAAGAATGAATAACACCGCTTACATTGGGATATTCCTTTAAAATATTAATTGTATCTTGAGTAGCATCTCTACTATGAATAACAACTGGTTTATGATATTTATCAGCTAAAGAAAGTTGCAATCTAAATAACTTTTGCTGAGCTTTTTTATCTTCTTTTGTATAATGATAATCTAAACCAATTTCACCAATACCAATAATTTTATCATCTAATAGATGTTTTTCAATAAAATCTATATCACTTTCACTATAATCTAAAACACTTTCAGGATGAATGCCTAAACAACCAAACATCATCGAATTTTCTTTAACTTTTTTTAATACTTCAATATTACTCTTACCATCACAACCATCAACAATAAACCGTTTAACTTCATTTTCAAAAGCTCTGTTGATAACCAAATTAATATCATCATAATATTCATCATATAAATGACAATGGGTATCAGTAAACATATCCTATCCCCTCTTCTTAATCAAACTTAGTATATCATAGAACATTTTAAATATCGATAAAATTATTAATTAATTTCAATCTTCCTTATATATAAAGTAACTAAAAAATTAATAAACATTCGCTCCCATTCTTCAAATAACTTATCTTTATAAAAAATAATCATTCCTAAACAATCTGCTGCAACAATAATTGGTTTCATCAAAAAATAACTTGTTAATTTATTATCAAATAAAGTCTCAATTTCCTTAGATTCATAACTTTCTCTTTCCTTCATCAAAATATCTAATTTTTTACCAATTTTTATATTTTCTAATTCTTTTTTTGAACTTGCTATTACCTGATCACGATTTGTAATTAACACATTGATTTTCATCACATCAAAAATATCAATACATAATTCTTTACTAATTTCTTTTAAATTTGATATTTTTGAATATTTTTGTAAGTAGACGCCTTTTTCATCGACAAATATTTCTAAACTTTCACCATCTTTTATTCCTAAATTTCTTCTAATTTCTTTTGGTAAGACAATTCTTCCTAATTCATCAATTTTTCTTACAACACCTGTTTGTTTCATAAAAAAAGGTTCACTCCATTCTATACATATTGTGGATTAAACCATTTAAATTATACTTGTAAATCACTCTTTATTAGAGAAAACAAAGGGACTAAATAATATAAAAAATGTTTATCTAATTGTTTAAGAGGCAATTTAATAATTATTCTTTTATTTAAATATTGTAATTGAAATTTAGGATTAATATTATATGCTTCTAAAAAAAGCTTATCACCTTTAATTTTACTAGATTCTTCTTCCGGAATGATAATGCTAACCATCTCTTTAGTTTGCATAATTTGACTAATATTTAAAGAATTAGCAATTTTTTCAAACCATTCTTCATACATATATATTTCCATTTCTGGAGTAATTTTACCAAAACGGTCAACTAATTCTTCTTTTACTTCCATTAATTTTCTTTCACTATCAATTTCATTAATTCTTTTATGAATAGCAATTTTAATATCTTCATCCGCTACATAATCATCTTCAATATGTGTACTTACTTTAATTAACGGTAAATCATTTTCTTCTTCTTCATCTTCTATTTCTTCACCTTTTAGACGTTTCATTTCATCTTCAACCATTTTCATGTATAAATTAATTCCCACTGTATCAACAAAACCAGCCTGTTCACTACCAAGTAAATCACCAGCTCCTCTAATAGATAAGTCACGCATAGCAATTTTATAACCACTACCAAGTTCAGTAAAATCTCTAATTGCACTTAACCTTTTCACCGCAATATCATTTAACATTTTATTTTTGTCATACATAAAGTAAGCATAAGCAATTTTGTCACTTCTTCCTACTCGACCACGAAGTTGATATAATTGACTTAAACCAAAATGATCAGCATCATAAATAATCAAAGTATTGGCATTTGGAATATCAATACCTGTTTCAATAATTGTTGTACTTACTAAAATATCAAATTGATGAGTGATAAAATCATTCATAATATTTTCAAGTTCTATTTTATTCATTTGCCCATGAGCAAACCTAATTGTAGCTTCTGGTATCAGTTTTTGTAATTTCATCATTTGTTCTTCAATAGTTTCAACTCGGTTATATAAAACAAAAACTTGACCATCACGGGCTAATTCTTTATAAATTGCATCTTTTATTATTAATTCATTCTCAGCAACAACATAAGTTTGAACCGGATATCTATTAATTGGTGGTGTATCAATTATTGATAAATCTCTTAACCCAGACAAAGCCATTTTTAAAGTTCTAGGAATTGGCGTTGCTGATAAAGTTAAAACATTTACATCATTTTTATACTTTTTAATCTTTTCTTTATGCGTAACCCCAAAACGTTGTTCTTCATCTATTATTAATAGTCCTAAATTCTTAAAATTAACATCATCACTTAAAAGCCGATGTGTACCAAAAACAATATCAATTTTACCCGATTTTAATTCTGAAATTATTCTTTTCGTATCTTTAGCACTTGTAAACCGGTTTAATAAAGCAATTTCAACCGGATAATTTTTAAAACGTTCCATAGCATTTTCATACTGCTGTTTCGATAAAATAGTCGTTGGACATAAATAAAGAACTTGACCATTATTATAAACTGTTTTAAATATAGCACGAAATGCCACTTCAGTTTTTCCAAAACCAACATCACCACATAATAGTCTATCCATTGGCACATCTTTTTCTAAATCACCTAAAATGTCATTAATAGCTCTTACTTGATCTTTAGTTTCTTCATAAGCAAACTCATTAGCAAAAATATCTTCTTCAGCTAACTTTTGATAAGGTTTTACTTTAACATTTTGTCTAGCAGCATATAGCTTAATTAAATCTTCAGATATATCTTTAATTTTCTTTAAGACACTTCGTTTTTTCTTTTCCCAATTTGGACTATTTAATTTATTTAATTCTGGCTTCTTGCCTTCAGCATCACTATATTTATATATTGTTGATATTCTTTCAACAGGAATATAAACCTTATCATTACCTTGATATTGAATTTGAAGATAGTCTTTTGTTAAGCCCATCGTCGTTAAAGCTTTAACTCCACAATAAATTCCTATACCATGTGAAATATGTACAACGTAATCACCCACTTTTAAAGCATCTAAAGAATTAATTTTTTGACCCATCCGAAAATTATTTTTATATTTTATTTCTTGTTTAATATCTTCAATGTCAAATTCACTAATAAAAGCATAATCATTAAAAATAAAACCATGATTCATTTTTTTAGCAACAATGTTAATAACTTTATCTTTAATTTTTCCATCACGCGCTAAATATACTTCATGAGAAAACAACTCACTAATAATTTTAGCTTGACTAGATTTAGATAACATAAAAACTATTGTTTTGCCATCTTTCAAATAATGATTGACAGTATCTTTTAATAAGTCAAAATTTCCATGAAATAGTATCATTTCTTTGCTTTTAAAATTACAAGCTTTTGGATTTAATGTTTCATTTTCTATTGTATTAATATCAATTATTTTTTTAGGATGAAGTTCTTCTAAAAAGAAAAAATGTTTTTGATTTTGCAAATTTTCTTTTTCATTATATGAAACCATCTCTTCATACAATTTATTATAACCAACTAATATTTGCTGACGATTAATCATCATAACTGTTGCCATAGGCATATAGTCTAATAATGAGCTATTCTCATTTGTCACAATTTCATCAATTGCCTTTATTGTTATCTCTGTAATTGAATTTAATGAACGCTGAGTATTCTCATCAAAAAATCTAATTGACTCAATAGTATCGCCAAAAAATTCAATCCGAATTGGGTGCTCATAAAAACTTAAAAAAACATCTAAAACAAAGCCTCGAACTGCATATTCTCCAGTCATCGTAACCATTGAATCACGCTTATATCCAAAACTTTCTAATTTATCTAACAATATTTCCCGGGAAATATTTTGCTCGACTTTTAAAATTAATTGGTTATTTATTTGCTCATTAACATTGGGATTAAATTTTAAATACCCCATTAAATTTGTAACTATAATGTGCTTATCAGAAGTAATTTTTTCTAAAGTTTCTAATCTTTTTAATTTTAACTCAGGAGATACCGCTAAAGCAACAGAAGTTAAAAAATCATCCATTGGAAAAAGTAGCACATCATTAGAATAAGTTATTAAATTATTATAAATTTGGTTAGCTTCATATAAAGTGTTAGTAACTACAATTACATTTTCTCGACTCTCTTTAAAATAAGTAAGCATGTAAAAAATGGTTAATTCATTTGTTAACCCCCCTATAATAGTTCCATCTTTAAATGTATCTTTATCAAAAAAATTAATCATTTTATCACGTCACCTTTTATTAAAAGTTTCCAAAGTTTTTAAAGCACCATCTTTGATAAAACATTTAATAATTTCTTGATATATATCCATCTTTTGTTTTATCATATCTAATTCACTTTTATTCATTTTACCTAATACATAGTCAATGGTACTTTGTTCCTTATCTTTACCTATACCAATCTTTAGTCGTAAAAAGGCCTCTGATTTTAAGGCTTCAATTATCGATTTTATTCCATTATGTCCCCCAGATGAACTATTTCTTTTTAATTTATATTTGCCTAATTCTAGGTCTAAATCATCTTGAATAACTAGAATATCTTCAATATCAATGTGACAATAGTTTACAATTAAACCAACTGAAATTCCAGACAAATTCATGAAAGTTGTTGGTTTTACAATCATAAACTTATTATTTTCATAAACTCCTTGATATACATAAGCTTGAAATTTTTTTTCTAGAGTATAATCAGTTGTAAAATTATCAGCAACCATAAAGCCAATATTATGTCTTGTATTATTATATTCACTTCCAACATTGCCTAAAGCTATAATTAATTTCATATTTACTAGCCCTCTTTTCTAAAAATATTTTGATAAGTAGCTAAATTACTAATGTTAATTCCCGGTCTTATTTTAACGCCAAACTTCCCATTTTTTACAAAGTCTATTAAAACAATTTTGGCATTTTCATTATCTTTAGAATATATTAATTGAATTTCTTTTGCGGCTAATTCATGCTGCCAAGCTTTAATCAAAATTTCATCAAGTCGTTGAGGCAGATGAACTAAATAAAAATGACCTTTAGAACGTAACATTTTACTAGCTATTTTTAGTAGTGTATCTAAATCAATGAAAATTTCATGACGAGCAATTTTTTTCATATTATTATTATTAACATGTTCTTCATTATGATAGGGAAAATAAGGGGGATTACATAATATAACATCAAAGCTTCCTTCATTATAATAGTTATCAACATTTTTTATATCATCACATATATAATGAATTTTATCACTTAGATTATTAACACCCAAAGATAAAACAGCTAAATTATATATTTCTTTTTGTAATTCAATCCCAATTATATTTTTTCCAGTCTTCCAAGCCAAAATAGTAGGTATTACTCCATTTCCTGTACATAAATCTAAAATCATCGTATCCTTTTTTTTAATATTTGCAAACTCCGCAAGCAAAATAGAGTCTAAAGAAAACTTAAATGCTTCTTCGTATTGATACAATTTTAAATTAGGATAATCAAATAACCAATTAAGAGTTTTTTTCATTTTTTAAACTAACTTCCTTAATCTCATCATCAACTAAAAGTTTATATCTTCTATTTAAAATATCCACACTTACAACTTCACCAAGCTTACCTTGATAATCAATTTTATCACCTACAACAGGCATTCCTTTACTATTTTCTACATAAGTGTCTTCTTCATAAGTAAGACAACAAAGTAATCGACCACAACATCCATTTATTTTAGTCGGATTTAAAGATAAGTTTTGATCCTTTGCCATATTTATTGTTATTGAATCCATATGATTTAGAAAAGTAGCACAACAAAGGGGTCTTCCACAAACACCAATACCTCCAGTAATACAAGCTTTATCACGAGCTCCAACTTGTCTTAATTCTATTCTTGTATGATAAATACTTGCCAACTTTCTAGCCAATTCTCTAAAATCAACTCGGTCTTCAGCATAGAAACTTAACAACAACTGCTTCCTATCAAAAGTAATATCACCATTAATAAATCGCATTCCTAACCCTAATTCATCACTAAACTTTTGAGCGTTAATTAAAGCTTCAGATACTTCTTTACCATTTTTTAAATATTGATCATAGTCTTTACGAGTGGCAATTCTAATTATACTTTTTAATTCTTCTTTAATTTTTTTGGCTTCATCTTGTGATATTTTCTTTACTACTTTACCAAATTGCTCACCACGATTTGTTTCAACTATAACGGTCACATTATTAGGAATTTTTAAATTATTACCATCAAAATAATATATTTTTCCTTGGTCTTTATATACCACACCATATATATTCATACATATCACCTACTTTCTAAAACTAAACGATCTAAAACCATTTGATTATTAACATTAAAATCCAAGGAGCTTAATAATTTTTTTAACAAATTTAATCGTTTTATAAAATAATCTAAATCTTTCTTTAAAAGAAAATTCAATTCTTCTATATCTTTAAAAACCAACTCACTATTTAATTTTTTTTCATATAAACACTCGTATATAAATATCATTTTTTTAAATAAAGTTATCAACCACTCTTTATCAGAAATTTTTGGAATTAACACATCTTTATTATAAAATAATGTTTCTATATTTGCACATTCTAACTGTTTTATATAATCTATTGCTTCACTAAGAAGATTATTATCAACCTTTTCCTCAAAGTAGTAATCTAATAAAATTTGACAACGACTTTTAATCGTATCAATCACATTTTCTTTATTATTAGTAATAAAAAAGCCTATTATTTTATCATCAGGCTCTTCTAAAAATTTTAACATTGTATTAGCCGATGAAGAATTCAAATTTTCAGTATTTATTATAACATACATATTATATTTAGCAAAAATAGGTTTTGTTTTAAGACTATTTTTTAAATCAATTATTTGTTCTTTTCTAATAAAAGTCCCATCTGGTCTAACAATTACTAAATTTGGTAATTGTTCAGTTTCAATTAAATGACACAAATTACATTTCGAACAATTATCATTATACTCATTTTCACAATTCAAAATTTTTAAAAATGATATTACTTTTTTTAAAGATTTTTCTACATCATCTGTTTCAAGCAAAAAAGCATGACCTAACCGATTGTCATGATATTGTTTTTTTAAAAAATCGACTACATCAAATTTTTCCAGCACTAAATCTCACCTAAAATTATTTTACAATAAAAAACAAAATAATTAAAGAGGCAAGTCCCGGTAAGCCTAGAAATGTCGTTATTCCAACTGTAAAAAAATTAATAGGAATATAAACATGTAAAGAACTAACTAAATAATTTAAACCATATAAAAATAAAAAAGCAACCACAATTTTACGCAACAGATTTCCTATTTTTTTTAACATATATTATCCCTCACCAATATATATGCAAAAAAAAGAAAGTTATTCTGAAATAATTTTCCTATCTTCTAAAGCTTTATCTAAAGTCGTCGTATCCAAATAATCAATTTCAGCCCCCAAAGGAAGACCATAAGACAACCTTGAAATTTTGACTTTTTTATTTTCAAATATTTTTTGAATATATAATGTTGTTGTCTCACCTTCAATCGAAGACTTTAAAGCTAAAATAATTTCAGGATTTTCTAACTTATCCACACGTCGAACTAAACTTGCAATATTAATATCATCAACGCCAATATCTTCCATAGGCGAAAGAAGTCCATTTAAAACATGATAAACACCATTATAATTACCAGCTTTTTCAAAAGCAAAAACACTTTTATAATCCTCAATAACACAAATTAAATTATGATTTCTAGTTGAACTATCACATATATCACAAACCTTATTATTTGTAATTTGTCCACAAATAGAACATGGATGTAAATTTTTTTTAGCATTAACAATATCGGAACTAACCATTTGCAAATATTCATCAGGTAATTCCAATAATGATAAAGCTAATCTTTCAGCACTCTTTTCTCCTATTCCAGGCAATTTTTTAAAAAAATCTAACAATCTTTCTAATTCTAAAGGATAAATATGCATTACATCAAACCACCAAGCATATTAGAATATTGACCCATTTTGCTATTATATTCTTGTTCAACCTTCTTTACAGCATCATTAACCGCTAAAACAATAAAATCCTGTAACATTTCAATATCACTTAAATCAAGTTTTGAACTATCTAATTTACAAGAAATCATTTCTTTCTTACCATTTAATGTAACTTCTACACCCTCGTAAACACCTTTAAAAGTCATTTTTTCTAACTCTTCTTGTTTTTTTTGAATATCTCTTTCCATTTTTTGGGCTTGTTGCATTAATTTTTGCATATTCATATTACCATTCTCCTTAAACTATTTCTATCTTTTTATTTTCAAACATTTGCTCAGCAAACTGTTCTAATTGTGAATTATCCAAAGTAGGTTTCAACTCTTGAAGTCCTAATTCATCAATTACCTCATATTTTACACCATTTTTTAAATTTTGAACATACTCTTGCTTTAAATTTAACCAATCATTGTCACTTACGGCTATTAATTTAACTTCATCCTCTAAAACACTAGCCAATATTTGCTCTATTTGCTCTAAATGATGATTTATTAAATCAGCAGTACTATCAAGAGATGCAGCCAAAATAGCAATTTGTTTTCCAGCTGCTACAATCTTTGTATCAACTAATAAAGACTGTATATTTCCTAAATTTTTAACATCTTGATTTTGAAATTTTTGTTGATAAGTAGTTAAAATGCTTTTTTGAGCAGTTGCAAAACAATTATTTAATCTAATACTTTTTAATTCAGATAAATATTCACTAAACTCTTCATTATAATCATCTAAAAATTCATTACTATCATTTTGTTCTTCTACCACAATAACTTCTTCTTCACTAATTTCTTTTTGCTTTACTTCAACCGGTTTTTCCTCAATTTTTTTAACACTTTCATTGTTAACAACTTCACTTGGTTTTATATAATTTAACAAAATAACCTGAATTAATAAATACGGATTAATATGAATACTAATTTTATTTAAACAATCATTTAAATCAAAAATTAAATTTTTAATGGCTTCATACGTTAAATGTGAACTTGAAAAATTCTGTTTAACTAAAATTGCTTTGTTGATAAGTTCTTTTACTAATTTTTTAACAAAAACCTTGTAATCACTAGAACTGCCTTCTAATTCCTTCATAGCAGCAATTATCTTTTCAGCATCGTTATTTTCAAGATTTTCAACTATACTTTTAATAAATAATGATGAAATTGAACCATAATTTGCTAATATTTTATCAATTGTAATTTCTTCATTTTCAGATGACAACTGATCTAATAAAGATAAAGCATCCCTTAAGCCACCTTCAGATAAATAAGCTATTTCCTCTAAAGCTTCATCAGTTATTTTAATATTTTCTGAATGACATATTTTAGCTAACTGTTTTTCAATAGTTTCTAACTCAATTTTTTTAAAGTTAAACCGTTGACATCTAGATAAAATTGTTATTGGCACACTTTCTACATTTGTTGTAGCCATAATAAATATAGCATGCGCTGGGGGTTCTTCTAAAGTTAATAACAACGCATTAAAAGCACTTTGAGTCATCATATGAACCTCATCAATAATATAAATTTTATACTTACTAGATGTTGGAGCAATTTTAATATTACTAATTAACTCCCTAATATCATCAACACCATTATTAGATGCTGCATCTATTTCAATAATATCAGAACTATTCATAAAATTCTTACAAGAATTACACTCCCCACAAGCCTCACCATTTATTTTGTTTTCACAATTAATTGTCTTAGCAAAAACCTTCGCAGTACTAGTTTTACCCGTACCTCGTGGACCAGTAAACAAATAAGCATGTGAAATTTTATCATTTATTATCGCATTTTTTAACATCGTTACCGTGTAATCCTGCCCAACAATGCTTTCAAAATTTGTAGGACGATATTTTCGATAAAGCACTTTGTAATCCATAAATCCCCCACCTTTCAGATACCATTATAACACAAACTAACGCATGTTTTTAAAAAAATTAGCCAACATTTTAGCATACCTTTGTTCGTGTTTGGTATTGATTTTAACAAACTCAGTTTTATCATATTCTTTTTTAAAATCTAATTTATCTAAAATATAATACACATTTTTAATTCTAGCTTGCTTAATAACACTCATGCACATTGAACAAGGTTTTAAACTAACAATTAAATCACAATCAAATAAATTCCATCTTTCTAACTTTTGGCTTGCCATTAATATAGCATTTATTTCAGCATGAGCTAAAATATTATGATCTTTTTCTTTCGTGTTATGAGCCTTAGCTATTAGACCATCACCATTAACTAAAACCGCACCAACTGGAATTTCACCTTCATCATATGCTAAGGATGCTTCCTTCAAACAAGCATCAATATATTCTTCCATTAGAATTCACCTCATAAAAAAAGTGCACACAAATAGAGACTGATGTGGCTGCTATCTTCCAATCCTGACCAGATTACAGCATATTTGTTGCACAACTTAATTATATCAAAAAAAATTTGAAATGTAAATAATGTTTCACGTGAAACATTAAACAAATAATAAATATTTTTTGTTAAATATTTTTTTAATTTTTTTTGATTTTTATAAACTAGTTATAAACAATGTTTCACGTGAAACATTGTTTATATAATTTATAATTTAATTTTTTACATTTTTTAAAAAATTGTTGTTTAAATATTTTTATCAAAAATAGTCCAGCTATGTTTCACGTGAAACATCAAAAAAAAGTATTAATTTTCATCAATACTTTCTTTTTCATCATTCTCTGTTTCTGCATCTTTTGAATAATGTTCAACAATACTTATTGTAGAAACAGTTTGTTGTTCCTTTAAATTTATTAATCTAACACCTTGAGTAACTCTACCCAATGTTGAAATTTGTTCTAGTGGAAGTCTTATCGTAATTCCAGTATTAGTAATAATAACAACATCAGAATTTTCACTAACTAATTTAAATGAAGCTATTGAACCATTTTTATCGGTAATATTAAGAGCTTTAACCCCTTTACTTCCACGACTAGTTGTTCGATAGTTGCAAACGTTTGTTTGTTTTCCATAGCCCTTCTCAGTGACAATTAAAATTTTATCGTTATCATTAGCAATTTCCGCACCAATGCAGTTATAATCACCATCTAAATTAATACCTCTTACTCCACTAGCAGTTCGACCCATAACTCTAATTTGATTTTCATTAAACTTAACCATTCGTCCAGCACTTGAACCTAATAAAATCAAATCGTTTCCACTTGTTTTTCTGACACTAATTAACTCATCATTTTCTCTAAGTGAAATACAAATCTTACCATTAGTTCTAATTGAATCAAATTCTGAAATATTTGTCTTCTTAACAATTCCCTTTTTAGTTACAAACATTAAATACTTACTACTTTCATCATTACTTATTTTTATCAACGAATTAATAGATTCATCTTTATCAATTTGCAATAAGTTTATAACTGGTAAACCTTTTGATTGTCGATTAAATTCTGGTATTTCATATCCTTTTAATCTATAAACTTTCCCTTTATTAGTAAAGAATAAAACATAATCATGTGTTGATAAGTTAATTAAATGTTCGACAAAATCATCTTCATTTGTTCCCATTCCTTTAACTCCAACACCACCACGATTTTGCGATTTAAATGTATCAACAACTGTTCTTTTGATATAACCCTTATTAGTTAAGGCAACCATTACATTTTCTACAGGAATCAATGATTCATCTTCAATATACTCAATAGCGGTCATATCAATATTTGTACGTCTTTCATCAGCGTATTTGCGCTTAATTTCAAGTAATTCCTCTCGAATAATTGCTAATACTCTTTCATCACTTGCTAAAATGGCCTTATAATTTTCAATTTCTTTTAATAAATCTGCCAATTCACTTTCAATTTTTTCACGTTCTAATCCAGTTAATCTTCTAAGACGCATTTCCAAAATAGCTTCAGCTTGAATATCATCCAAACTAAACCTTGATATCAACGTTTCCTTAGCAATAATGTCAGTTTCACTATTCCTAATAATGTTAATAACCTCATCAATATTATCTAAAGCAATCTTAAAACCTTCTAAAATATGAACTCTGTCTTCAGCTTTATTTAAATCAAATTGTGTTCTTCGGATAATTATCTCTTTTTGATAATCAATATACTTACTAATAATATCCTTAAGTGGCAACACCACTGGTTTTTGATGATCTAACATTAACAAATTAATACCATATGTTGTTTGTAATTGAGTATGTTTATATAAATTGTTCAAAACAACATTAGCATTAGCTTCTCTTTTTAAATAAATAACAACTCGTACAGGATTCTCCAAATTTGATTCTTCATGTAAATCAGATATTCCATCAATAATTTTATCCCGAACTAACTGACCAATTCTTGATTGAAACTCTGCCTTATTAACCTGATAAGGCAACTCAGTTACAATAATTCTTGATTTACCGTTATTTTCCTCAATTTCTACTTTACCACGAATCGTTATTGTACCACGACCACTTTCATAAGCACGTTTAATTCCTGAATTACCTAATATAGTTGCTCCTGTCGGAAAATCTGGTCCTTTAATATATTCCATCAATCCATTAGTATCAATATCTGGATTATCAATATAAGCAACACAACCATCAATTACTTCACCCAAATTATGTGGTGGAATATTAGTAGCCATACCAACAGCAATACCCATCGTACCATTAACCAAAATATTAGGAAATCTACTTGGTAAAATAACCGGTTCATTTTCAGTTTCATCGAAATTTGGTGTAAAATCAACCGTATTCTTATTAATATCTCGAACCATTTCCAATGAAAGCTTAGAAAGTCTTGCCTCCGTATAACGCATCGCAGCAGCTCCATCACCATCAAGATTACCAAAATTGCCATGACCATCAACCAACATATGTCTAAAACTAAATGGCTGAGCCATTCTAACCATAGCCTCATAAATTGAAGAATCACCATGAGGATGATATTTACCCATTACATCCCCAACAATTCTAGCACTTTTACGATGTGGTTTATCAGGCGTATAACCAGAATCATACATTGAGTACAATATACGGCGATGAACAGGCTTCAATCCATCTCTTAAATCTGGTAAAGCCCTGGCTACAATTACACTCATCGAATAATTTAAAAAACTATCTTTAACCTCAGTTACAATATTATTTTCTATAATCTTATCCATATAAACCTCCCCTACGCATCAATATTTTGAGCAAACTGACCAAATTCCTCAATATATTCTTTTCGAGGTGTTACCTCATCACCCATTAAATCTGCAAAAACTTTATCAGCAGCCATTGCATCATCAACAGTAATTCTTTTTAAAATTCGATTTTCAATGTGCATAGTTGTTTCTCTTAAATCAATTGCATCCATTTCTCCTAAACCTTTAAACCGTTGAACTAAAGGCTTAGCACTTGCTGGTAAAGTAGCTCGATACTCAGCTAACTCTTCATCAGTTTGAACATACTTAATAGTTTTCCCATAAACAACCTTATACAATGGAGGTTGAGCAGCATATACATGTCCTGCTTCAACAATTGGTCTAAAAAACCGGTAAAATAATGTTAATAACAATATTCTAATATGGTCTCCATCAACATCAGCATCGGTCATAATAACAATCTTATTATATCGTAATTTACTTAAATCAAAATCATCACCAATACCAGTACCAAAAGCCGTGATAATTGTTCTAATTTCTTCATTACCTAAAGCCCGATCAAGTCTAGCCTTTTCTACATTTAAAATTTTTCCACGCAATGGCAAAATCGCTTGAGTTTTAGGAATACGAGCATCCTTAGCAGAACCTCCTGCACTATCACCCTCGACTAAAAAGATTTCCGAAATACTAGCATCTTTACTAGTACAATCAGCTAACTTACCAATCGTATTAAAACCATCTAAAGCTGTTTTCCGTCTAGTCAACTCCCGTGCCTTTTTGGCAGCTAACCTAGCTCTAGAAGCAGTCATACACTTTTCAACAATACTACGCGCCGCATCAGGATTTTCCATTAAAAATCTTTCTAACCCATTAGCAAAAATATCATTAGCTATTTTTTTAACTTCACTATTACCTAACTTAGTCTTAGTCTGACCTTCAAATTGAGGATTAGGATGCTTACAAGAAATAATCATTGCAATACCTTCACGAACATCATCACCAGTCAAACTATCATCATTTTCTTTAAGTAATTTTGCATTCTTAGCATACGTATTAATAACTCTTGTTAAAGCTTGTTTAACACCTTCCTCATGAGTTCCACCCTCAGGAGTATGAATATTATTAGCAAAAGAATAAATAGAAGAATTATATGAATCGTTATATTGCATTGCTACTTCAATAGCAATATCATCTTCCCGTCCTTCAACATAAACAATATCCTCAAATAAAGGTTGCTTATTTTTATTTAACATCGAAACATATTCAATAATCCCACCATTATAATGAAAAATAGCCTTTTTTTCATCTTCTCGATGGTCAATTAAAGTAATTCGAACGCCTTTATTTAAAAAAGCCATTTCTTGTAAACGTTTATATAAAATATCCCAATTATAAACAGTTGTTTCAAACATTGTTGCATCAGCGTGAAAAGTTACAGTTGTTCCTGTCCTATCCTTACTACACTCATCTATTACTTTTAATTTTTCAACAGGATGTCCACCATTTTCAAAACGTTGATAAAAAACCTTACCATCACGATAAACTCTAACCTCTAACCAATCTGACAACGCATTAACAACCGAAGCACCAACTCCATGTAATCCTCCAGAAACCTTGTAGCCGCCGCCGCCAAATTTTCCACCAGCATGTAAAACCGTAAAAATTGTTTCAATCGTCGACAAACCAGTCTTTGCATTTGTACCTGTTGGCATTCCTCGACCGTCATCTTTAACAGTAATAACATTACCTTTACCAATTTCAACCTCTATATCATCACAATATCCAGCTAATGCTTCATCAACAGCATTATCAACAATCTCCCATACCAAATGATGCAAACCAGCTTCATTAGTATTTCCAATATACATACCAGGCCGTTTTCTAACTGCTTCAAGTCCCTCTAAAACCTGAATATCACTATCATTATAATGCTCACTATTTTCCTTCATAATTCACTCTCCTTAACAACCTTTCCCTCAACTATTTCAAAACTCTTATAACCACGCAATTGAAACTTATCTATAATTTCCAAATCAGTAGTAGTTATAAAAGTTTGAATATCATCTCTTAAAATTTTAAAAATATTTTCAATTTTTTCCTTATCCAATTCGCTAAATAAATCATCTAAAATCAAAATAGGAAAATATCCCAAAATATCCTTTAAAATAGTTAACTCACTTAATTTATAAGCAATAACAGCATTTTTTTGTTGACCTTCACTACCGAAATCTTTTAAATCAGCCAAATCTAATTTAAAAATCAAATCATCAGTATGAATTCCCATACTAGTCTTACCAAACATTAAATCTTTCTTTAAAATATGTTGATAACTTGTTAATAACTCTTTCTTATCCATTTTTTCATAAACAGATTTATATTCAATCACAAATCTATCAAGACCAGTAATAGACTTAAAAAACTTCCCAACATAATTATTAATCCTATCAATAAACTCTTTTCTTTTCTTATAAATTTTCAACCCATAATTAACTAACTTATCAGTCAAAATATTTAAATAATCAAACGATTGATTAGAATTAACAATTAACTTTTTCAAATAAGCATTTCTCTGTTTTAATAACTTATTATAATTACTTAAATCTCTTAAATAATCAATACTATATTGAGAAATCGAAATATTAAGATATTTTCGTCTGGTACTTGGAGTATCTTTTAAAAATTTCAAATCATCAGGACTAAACAATATCACTGGAATTTTTGTAATATAATCACTTAATCTAATAACTTTATTCTTATTTATCTTAACTTTTTTTCCATCTTTTTCCAAATAAATACTATAATTAGTTGGTAAAAAATCACCTTGCAATACATTTCCTTCAATCTTACTTAAATTACTTCCACTTTCAATTAAAATTCTATCACTAACATTTCTAAAACTTCTAGTTAATGATAAAACATAAATAGCTTCAACTAAATTAGTCTTACCAGATCCATTTTTTCCATAAATAATATTTATTTTAGGATGAAAAAATATTTCTAAATGATCATAATTACGAAAATGAAGTAACTTCAAAGATTGTAATTGCATATTATTGCCCCTTAATTTTGTTTTACAGAAAAATAATAGGTATCCCAATACTCCTATACCTGCAAATATTATAACACAAAATAATATCTTTTAAAATGTTTTTTCATTTATTTACCCCATTTTACCCCCCTAAAAAACTATCTTTTTTATCCTTTCTATTTCTTAATTGACTATCCAACCTTGAAGACCTAAGGACTTGATTATTAAAACTACCTACTGACATATCAATCTTTATCTTAACTTGATTATCAAATTCAACTATTGTATCCACCCCACTTTTATAACATTTATTAAAATGTTTAAGGCTAATCCACGAATTAAACTTACTCCTAAAAGAAGAAGTTGGAAAAAATATAATATTTTTACTTTCCTCCACAATAATTGGAACTTTATAATTTACCCCAATCATTGCTTTAGTTCCCCTTCTTCGCCCTTCTAAACTACTTCCAAAATATTCACAGCTATCTTCCATAATCTTATTAGAATCATTCTTAACATAAAAAGAATTACTATCCTCATAAACAATTGATAAATCATCATTACATGCAATAATAGCTAAAGTATTTTCATTAATTTCATAATTTTCCATAACAAGCCCCCAAACTTGATTACATCAATCATATCACACCAAATATCAAAAAAATGTCGAAAAAAAACTTATTAACCAAAAAATTAATAAGTTTTGATAGGTAATATTAATTGAATCAATGATTCATCAGTAAGGGATTTTACAATAATTGGCTTTATATCATCATTTAATAAAATTAAAACATCTTCATCCCCTATTGTTCTTAAAGCCTCCAACATAAACTTGGCTGAAAAAGAAATATCAATATTTGACTTCTCATCAGTATCAACAAGTAAAGTTTCTTCTGTTCTACCAATTTCTGACGCCGTTGAATTAATAATCATTTGTTTATGTTCAATTTTCATCTTTATTATATTCTTATCTTTACCTTGCGTAAGTAATGCTGCCCGATCAACTGCTCCACTAAAATCAGCCTTTTTCACTTGCAGTAATATTTCAAACTCAGTTGGTATTAAATTAGTTGTATTAGGATAAATTCCAGAAAGTAAATTAGATTGAAATTTAATATTTTTATATTGGAACAATACTCGATTATTAAAGATATGCACAAAGACTTCATCATCGTCAACAAGCATTTTCTCTAATTCAATAATATTTTTACCTGGAACAACAATATTAACATCATTTAAAACCGGTGCATCTAACTTCAAATTTTTTTTAGCTAAACGATAAGAATCAGTAGCAATACATTCAAGCAAATCTCCAGTAATTTTTAAATTAAGTCCTGTTAAAATTGGACGTAATTCCTGATTAGAAATTGCAAAAGAAGTTTGATTAATTATTTCTTTTAAAACTAAAGATTTTAATACAATTGGATCTTTATGAACACTTAGTTTAATATTAGGATAATCCATTGGATCTAAACAGTTCAAGTTATAAACATTTGATTCTGAAAAAATCTTAATATTCATATTATCAACCATTTCAAAATTAATAATTTCACTAGGCATCTTTCTAATAATATCTAAAATATATTTACTACTAATTATCGCAATACCATTATTTTCAATATTTGTAATAAGACTTTTATCAATAAAAGTTTCAACAGTAAGTTCACTATCACTAGCTAAAAGCCATAATCCCTCATTATTTAATTCAAATCTAATTCCATTTAAAACTGGAATAACATTTTTAGTCGAAACCCCTCTTATAACATTCGTTAAATTTTCTAATAATATTCCTTTTTCAATTGCAAATTTCATTTTCCATCCCTCTTTCTTATTATTTAATTAAATATTATTATATATATTATAGCAGTTGATAAAGTTGATAACTAATAAATATACCTTAAATAAGCTTCAAAATACCCTATGAAAATGTTAGTAACTATTCACAACTTTAAAAACTTATTAACTTTTACATTAAATTTTGAATTTCTTTTAGTTGTTTACTCAAATTTTCATTATTTTTTAAATCTTTATCAATTCGATTACAAGCGTGAATAACTGTTGAATGATCCCTTCCTCCAAACTCCAAGCCAATACGATTAAAGTTTTCATCGGTTAAAGTTTTAGCTAAATACATCCCAATCATTCGTGGATAAGCTATATTTGCACTTTTTCGTTTTCCTTTCAAATCCTCAATTGTAATCTTAAAATAATTAGCTACCGCCTTTTGAATTCCTTCAATACTACTATTGCTATAAATATTTTGATTAAAAAAATCACCTAAAGCTTCAATTGCAAAATTTAAATCAATTTTTTCTGGAACAATCATAGCTGTATAAGTCATCAACCTATTTAATGTTCCTTCCAAATATCTTACATCATTTTGACAATTATTCGCAATATATTCAATAACATTTTCATCAATTTTAGTTGAAATCGTCATGTTTTTTAATTTTGAACGTAATATTTTACATCGTAATTCAAAATCTGGTGGATAAATATCAACTGGTAATCCCCACATAAATCGACTTCGTAATCTTTCTTCCAACAACTTTAAATCATCGGGACTACGATCCGAACTAATAATTATTTGTTTATTAGCTTGATGTAAGGCATTAAACGTATGAAAAAATTCTTGTTGAGTTTTTTCAGCTCCAACTAAATATTGAATATCATCAATAATCAAAACATCAATATCCCGATATTTCTTTTTAAAATCAGCTACTACATCGACATTATTATTAGAATTATTGGATATATTAACATAATCATCTTTAAACCAATCACTAGTAGTATATAAAACCTTCTTTTTAGAATGAGCTACAATATAATTCCCAATCGCATGCATTAAATGAGTCTTCCCTAACCCACTTTTACCATAAATAAACAAAGGGTTATGAATTTTTCCTGGTTGTTCAGCTACAGCCATTCCCGCAACTTTAGCCAGTCGATTAGAGTCACCAACAACATAATTATCAAAATTTAAATTAGGATTTAAATTACTGTTCCAATCTTCTTCAAATAAATCCTCTTCATCAATTTTACTAGGAACATCGCCAATTTCCTCATTAAGTGAAATCTCATCTTTTAAAACAAATTCAAAAGTATAGTTAATATTAGTTAGTTTAAAAAAAGTTTCATCAATCAATGAATAATAATTTTCATTTAATATTCGCTTATGAATTTCCATTGGGACTTGAATAACAATTTTATTTTGATTTATAGAAACCAATTTTAAATCACTAAACCAAGCATGGAATGAGGCGGAATTAACTTCAGTATAAATCTTATCTAAAAACTGTTGCCAAAGATTTTTATCTGTCATTTAACCACCCCACTGCCCATAAAAATTTTAATTAACATTATTCTAACTCATTTTATTTTATTTAGAAAGTATTATTTTCCTAAGAATTACAAACTAACTACTTATTAACAAGTTATCAACTACTTTTTTGCGATAAATCCTAATAAATTTAAACTTATCCACACTATCAACAAATTTTTCTAAGTTAATAAAAAATCTCGTTAATAACTTTATCAACACCTAAGTTAATAAGTTTATAACTAAGAAAATTACCTTATTTTAAAGGAAAAGTATTAATAGCAAAAAGTTAATAATTATTCACAATCCCAATATCTATTCACCAAAATTAAAAGTTATCCACAAAGAATAAAAATTGACATTCTTAAATTTCATCAATTATAATTAAATTAAAGAAAGAAGAAAAAATATGGAAAATCATCAAAATGAAATAGAATATTATAAATCTAAATTAGAACAATTAAAAACTTTAAAAAGCAAGACAATGTTTACTAAAAATTTTGCCTCAGTAACGCAAATAGGAGCAATCATATCCTTATATTGTATTTTTAGTGCATCTAACATTACGCCCTTTAAACAAGATATGCTTAAAACATTTGTCCCAGCAATTGAAACATTCAATGACCAAGATGAACATTCTAACCCAGTTTTAGATTTTACTAATCAATATGCCAAAGAAACTGATTTAAAATTATTATTAGAATACAATACACCATTTGAACAAATAAATAATGGCATGTACCAAAAAATTCATTATACATATTCTTATACAAATAAAGATGAAGAAGAACTTAGAAACTTACTTGCCAATCCAATATTATTAAATGATATCTTAACCAAAGAATGTGAATATGTTGAATATGCTAATAATATTAATGAACAAGAAAATTATCCGACTTATAATGTTCAAATCTTAAATAAAGAAAAATCAACATATCTATATAATAAGGAAACAAAATCTAAAAATAATTTTTATACTTTAATTTTTTGCTTAAGTTCAATATTATTAATAAGTCCTTGTTATTTATTAAAAAAGCATTCTTTAAATGACCTAGAACAAATTGAAAAAGAAATAGATGAATATGAAAAAGAACTTGCTTTAATAAAAAAATAAATCCAAATGACTGTCCATCAAAACCATTTTAAGTTGACTTTTCCCTAAACTTAATATTATAATAGGTAAGACTTAAAAAAAGGAGGGATTCTAGATGAAAAGAACATATCAACCAAATAAAAGAAAAATGAAAAAGAAGCATGGTTTTTTTGCTCGTAAAGAAACTAATGTTTTAAAAACTAGAAGACAAAAAGGTCGCAAAAGATTATGTAAATAACCACATTTTTAATGTGGACTTTTTTATATTTAAAAGAAAAAGGAGGATTAATCTTGAAAAGAACTGAAACAATAAAAAAGGCTCAAGATTTTACTGAAATAATCCAAAATCAAAAATATTTAAAAAATAAAAATTTTGTTCTATATAATAAGGAAAGTAAATTTTCATATCCTCATTATGGAATAGCAGTTTCTAAAAAATTAGGAAATGCCGTGACAAGAAATAAATGTAAAAGAAGAATGCGCGTAATCTTAGATAAATATAAAAATCAGTTGAGAAGCGATAAGGATTATATTATAATAATGAAAGAGAACACAAGTAAAATTAGTTTTCAACAATTAGAAGAAAGTTTTAAACAGTTGATAGAAAGGACTAAATAATGAAAAAAAATAAAAAAGTACTATGTCTGATAATTGTTAGTATTATTCTCTTAACAAGTGGTTGTGGAGCCAATGATTATCTAAAAGATAATGATGGTAAATTAATTACTAATTCTGAAACTGGTCAAAGTGTTAGAAAAGACATCTTATGTAAACCAAAAGAGGATAGTGAATTATATCGAATTTATGAAGAACATAATGATCAATTAGAGGTAAAACTAGAAGATTTACCAACTTGTCAAGATTTTAATTTAACAACTAATAAATACAGTGGTTTATGGCAAACAATTTTAGTTAGACCAATTGCTTTAGTAATATTAAAATTAGGTTATCTTTTAAATAATTTTGGTATTTCAGTTATGTTAGTTGGGTTATTAATAAGATTTATTCTTTTACCATTATCAATTAAAAGTATGAGACAATCAGCAAATATTCAAAAGGCTCAACCAGAAATAGCTAAAATTGAAAAAAAATATGTTAATAAAACTGATAATGCTTCAATGATGGCTAAAAGTCAAGAAATGATGATGGTATATCAAAAATACAAAATCAATCCTGTATCAGGATGTTTAGTTGCCCTAATTCAAATCCCATTATTCTTTGCCTTCTTAGATGCAATAAATAAAGTTCCTGCTATTTTTGAAGGTTCCTTATTTGGAATGCAACTTGGAACAACTCCATGGAAGGGAATAAGTGAAGGTCAATATATATATATCATTTTAATCTTTTTGATAATCGTTACAACATATGTTTCATTTAAACATTCTATGAGTCAAAATAATAGTAATGATGAAATGATGCAACAAATGAATTTTATGTTTAAATTTATGATTATAAGTATTTCTATTGCTTCCTTTAATTTACCAACAGCCATTGCCTTTTACTGGATTGTAACTAACGGTTTTGCTGTTATTCAAAATTTTATTATCAAAAAAGTTTTAGCTAAAGATAATGAAAAAGATAAAAAAATAATAGAGGTAAAAACTAAGAAAAAAGGAAGAAGGTAGTAAAAATGATAGAAACTCACGGAACAACTTTATTAGAGGCTTTAGAAAGCGCTAAAAATGAATTAGGAACTGAAAACATTATTTATATAAAAAATAAGGAAAATGAAAATAGTTTTAATGTTAAAGCCATTTCTTATAAAGAATTAACTGAACAAATTGAAGATTATTTAAGTGAAGTAATAGAGTATTTAGGATTACTAGTTAATTTTGAATCAAATGTAAGAGAAGAAACAATTAATATAACAATGTATTCAAATAATAACAAAATATTGATAGGTAAAAATGGTCAAACTCTAAAAGCTTTAGAAATATTAATTAAAAATAAAGTAAAAAAAGATTGGCAATTTACTCCTAAAATTATTCTAGACATTGAAAATTATAAAGAACGAAGAATTGAAAATTTAGAAAGATTAGCCATTAAAGTTGCTAAAGAAGTAAGAGCAACAAAAGTAGATGCTGAGTTAGAAAATATGAATTCTTTTGAAAGAAGAGTAATTCACAATAAATTAACTAATTTTAAAGGTGTTGCCACCGAAAGTGTTGGTGTAGAGCCAAATCGTCATGTTGTAATTAAATCAACAGAACAAAAATAAAGTCCACAATAGGGCTTTTTTATTTCCCGGGAAATAAAATAATCCAAAGATAGACTTTTTAACACAAGTCTGTTATAATACGATAGCGTGATGGGGTGAAAAAATGGAAGACACAATAGTTGCTATTTCTACTAATAATCTTGGTATTGGAGCTATAAATATTATTAGAATGAGTGGGGCAAATTCCTTAGATATTTTAACGGAAGTATTTTCAAATAAAAAAATTAAGCAAGCTAAATCTCATACTATTAATTATGGTTATATTGTTGAAAATAATCAAAAAATTGATGAAGTATTAGTAACAATTATGAAAGCCCCTAAAACATATACCAAAGAAGACATTGTTGAAATCAATTGTCACGGTGGTTATGCCGTTACAAATAAAATCTTAGAATTACTTGTATGCCATGGAGCTCGTTTAGCAAACCCAGGTGAATTTACGAAAAGAGCATTTTTAAATGGTCGAATAAATTTATTAGAAGCTGAATCAATCGAAGACCTTTTAACATCCCAAACTGAAAATCAATCTTCCCTTGCTATGAACCATTTGACTGGCAAAACTACTAAACTAATTACTAACTTAAGAGAAAAATTAGTAGGTTTATTAGCTAACATTGAAGTAAATATTGATTATCCTGAATATCAAGATGAATTACAAATAACTAAAGAAAATATCACTCCAATATTAACTGAAATTGAACAAGAATTAAATCATATAATTGCTGAAGCTCAAAATGGAACTCTAATAAAAAATGGAATAAAAATAGCTATCATAGGTAAGCCCAATGTTGGTAAAAGTTCCTTACTAAATGCTCTTTTAGAACAAGAAAAAGCAATTGTTACAGATATTTCAGGAACAACTAGAGACACTATTGAAGCAACCTTAGTTCATCAAGGCATTATTTTAAATTTAATTGATACAGCCGGTATAAGAAAAACTGAAGATATCGTTGAAAAAATTGGCGTTGAAAAAAGTAAAAAAACTATGAAAGAAGCAGATATAACAATTTTAGTTTTAAATAATAATGATCAAATTACGATTGAAGAACAAGAATTATTAAAAATAATTGAACAAAAAAATAGTATTATCTTTATCAATAAAAATGATTTACCTTCAAAATTAGAACCAATAATTACTAAAGTTCCAATTATTTATGGAAGTGCTTTAAATAAAATTTCTATAGAAAAACTAAAAGACCAAATTATAGCTAATTTTGGTTTAGAAAATATAAATACCAAAAACATGGCTTGTTTAACTAACACTAGGCAAATTACATTAGCGAAAGAAGCTTTAAAAAATATCAAAAATGTAATAAAAGATAACAATCAAGATGTTCCAATCGATATGCTTACCATAGAATTAAAAAGTGCTTGGGAAAATTTAGGAAAAATAATTGGAGAATATTATGAAGATGAATTAATTGATAATATATTTCAAAGATTTTGTTTAGGTAAATAAGAAGAAAAGTGGTGAAAAAATGGACTATGAAATAATCGTTGTCGGAGGCGGTCATGCAGGAATTGAAGCTGCTCACATTAGTGCTTTTAAAGGACATAAAACTTTATTAGTAACTATGAATAAAAAAAATATTGGTGATATGCCATGCAATCCTTCTATAGGAGGAACAGCCAAAGGAATAATTGTTAGAGAAATTGATGCTTTAGGAGGATTAATGGGCAAAATTGCTGACCAATCACATTTTCAAATTAAAATGCTTAATAATTCCAAAGGCCCAGCAGTCCGTTCATTACGAGCTCAAGCTGATAAAGTTATTTATCCTAAAAACATGTTAAAAACTCTAGAATCAACTTCTAATTTAACAATCTTGGAAGCTAAAGTAGAAGATTTAATCGTTGAAAATAAAAAAGTAAAGGGGATAATTTTAGCCAATAATCAAAAAATTACGAGTAAAATAGTTATTTTGACTACTGGAACATATTTAAAAGCAAATATTTTAATTGGAAGCGAAAATACCAAAGGTGGACCTCATGGCGAAGATAGAAGTAATTATTTAAGTGATAATTTAAAAAAGTATGGTTTAGAAATTCAAAGATTAAAAACTGGTACTCCTCAAAGAATCAAAGCATCATCAATTGATTTTTCAAAAATGCAAGAAGAAAAAGGGGACGACCAACTTTGGACATTCTCCTGTGATAACAAAGCAACTTATAATCCGAATGAACAACAAAAATGCTATTTATTATATACTAATGAAAAAACACATAAAATAATTTTAGACAACTTAGAAAAATCGGCTATGTATGGAGGATATGTTACTGGAGTAGGGCCAAGATATTGTCCAAGTATTGAAGACAAATTAGTCCGATTTAAAGATAAAAAAAGACATCAACTTTTTTTAGAACCAGAAAGTCTTTATTATGATGAATGGTATCTACAAGGATTTTCAACATCAATGCCTAAAGATATTCAAGAACAAATGGTTCATAGTCTTGAAGGTTTAGAAAATGCCGTTATTGAAAAATATGCCTATGCTATTGAATATGATGCTATATATCCATTACAAATAAAGCCTTCATTAGAAAATAAAATTTTGATCAATCTTTTTACTGCAGGTCAAATAAATGGTACAAGCGGTTATGAAGAAGCAGCAGGGCAGGGGCTCATTGCTGGTATTAATGCCAGTTTAAAATTAGAAAATAAAGAACCACTAATTTTAAAAAGAAATGATGCTTATATTGGAGTTTTAATTGATGATTTAGTAACCAAAGGAACTAAAGAGCCATATAGAATGTTAACTTCCCGAGCTGAATATCGTCTTTTACTTCGTCATGATAATGCTGATTTAAGATTGCGAGAATACGCCCAAAAAGTAGGAAGCATTACTAACGAGCAATATCAAAATTATCAAAATAAATTAAAAAATATAAAAAAATGTCAGGAATTTTTAATTAATAATAAATTAAAAATAACGCCAACTATAAAAGCTAAATTTCAAGAACAAAACTTGACAATTCCTCTAACTAGTATGACTTTTCTTGAACTCTTAAAAAGACCGGAAATATCATATGCCTTTTTAAAACAACTTATTGAACTTGACTTTACTGATGAAATTCTTGAAGAAGTAGAAATCATGACTAAATATGAAGGATATATAAAAAAAGCTTATAAAGAAGTCGAAAAGATGAGTAAGCTTGAAGCCAAACAAATTCCCCAAGATATTGATTATCAAAAAATAAATAATTTAGCATCTGAAGCTCGTCAAAAATTAGAGCAAATAAGACCATTAACAATCGCTCAAGCAACAAGAATCAGTGGTGTTAATCCAAGTGATATATCTATTTTAAGTATCTATTTAAAGAAAGAATATGGTAAAAATGACTCAAAATGAATTTTTAAATGAACTAAAAAAGTTAAATATAAATTTAACCGAAGAAAAGCAAGAAAAGCTTGCAACATATGCCAATTACTTAATTGAGTACAATCTTCATACTAATTTAACATCTATTACGAATATTAAAGATATTTATCTAAAACATTTTTATGATAGTTTAACTTTGACTAAAATAGCTGATTTTAAAGTACAATCTTTATTAGATATTGGCAGTGGAGCTGGATTCCCTGGACTTGTTTTAGCAATTGTTTATCCAAATTTAAAAGTAACCTTATTAGATTCTAATAACAAAAAAATTACATTTTTAAAAGAATGTATAAAAAAATTAAATATAACTAATGTCACTATTATATATGATCGTGCTGAAGATTATGCTAAAGCAAATATAGATAAATTTGATTACGTTACTTCAAGGGCTGTAGCTGAATTAAGAATTTTAATTGAGCTAGGAATTCCTTGTTTAAAAGTTAAAGGTCATCTTTTAGTTATGAAAGCAAATCTAACTCCTGAAGAAATGAATAATTCTTTAGGCGCATTAACTAAACTATCAGCTGCTATCCAAAATAAAATAGAATTTAATTTACCAAATAATGGAGGTCATCGAACTTTAATTGCCTTGATTAAAGAACAACCAACTTATTCCAAATATCCTCGAACTTATGATAAAATAAAAAAACACATTTTATAAAAAAATACTTAGTATTCCGTTTCTAAGTATTTTTTTAAAGCATTGGCAATTCCTAAAGCATATTTTTCTTCATTGCCAATAATTAATTTTAAGTTTTCTTCATTATTTACATATCCTAGTTCTAATAAATAAGGTTCTGTTGTAACATTAGCCTTGTTATAAGGATTAGCTGGATAACCATTAATATCTTTATATCTTCCATCATTAGTTGACTTAGTACTAATACCACCAAGTTCTCTAATATTATAATAATAAATCATTGAAGTTGTTTTATTACTTGGTTGAACCTCGTCCTCTAAAATATCATCTTCGGAAAAATATCTTTGATAAATTCCTGGAACCGTTTGATAAATTTCTTTAGGTGATATTTGCGTTCCTGTTTCATTAATTATATTTTCAATTAACAAATTAGCAAAATCAAATTCAATATCACTGGCAACATAAACTTCCAAACCGTTTAATTCCTCAGCTTGATACTCAAAAGAATTATGATGCAGAGCAAAGTTAAATTTAGACTTAGTTTCATTAGCTAAAACTGCACTTCCACCTTTATCATATATTTCTATATTAGTGTCTTCAGTTCTTGTAATAGCAACTTTATAACCACGTTCTTCTAAGATTTTTTTAAGAGCTAAACTAACTTTTAAATTTAAATTTGATTCATGATATTCAACACCATTTAAATAACCTATAGCACCTACATCAACTCCACCATGTCCTGGATCAATAGTAATATCATAAACATCATTAGGTAAACTTGTTTCTTTAATTGTAAATCTTAATGTTGGACATTCTTCATAAGTATTCCATTCAATAGCAATTTTGTTATTCTTTCCCTCTTTTGTTAAAGTATAATACTCTAAATTATTATAATCAGTTTGATTAGTTACAGAAAAATACTTGTCAATTTCCTTATTATTTTCCATAGTTGAAGCTTTAATCAATAAATAATAAGTACCAGCAGGTAGAAATTCTAAATTAATTCCTTTATTAATTAAATTACTAGTGACAAATTCCTTTTTGCCATCATTTTCTTTAATTTCAATTGGAATATTTATTTCATCTTTGCCATTTGCTAAGACTAATTGCATATTATTATAATTTTCTGGAAGAACAATTGAACCTTTAAAATTCAAATGAATTCCATAAATCGCATCATAATTAATATCAGCATATACTGATTTATCAATAGTTTCTAAGAATGATAATTTCTTTTGAAAAATAAATTTATAACCAAACCATAGAATTAAAATAAAAATCAAGCCAATTAATAAAGGTATAAAAATTTTTAAATATTTTTCTTTTATTCTTCTATTCATTCTTTTCATCCTACCTTCTTATGTGTTATTATAACAAAAAGAAATAAAAAACACAATGGAGGTCTACTATGAAAGATATATATGATTATTTAAAATATTATGGAAATTCATCTTTTAAAGAATTAGCGTTTAATGAAGTTGATAGCTTAATTATTTCACTTCTTACTTATGCCAAATTAAAAGACATTGCTCCAAGTAATAAAAAAAGTTTTAAAACAATTAAAGAAATATGCCAAATTTATTTAAATAAATATTCGGAAAAAGATTTTAAAAAAGAAGATTATTTATTTCCAAGTTCTTATAAATTAATAACAGCATTAGAAAATAGTCGAAGATTTAATGAAGCAAAAGTATATTTTTATTTAGAAGAATTAAATAAAGAAACCCAATTTGGAGCTTTAACTCTTAGATTTCCCAATAATATTTGTTACATTGCTTTTGAAGGAACTGATAGCAATATTGTTGGTTGGGAAGAAGATTTTGAATTAATATATAAATATCCAACAATATCTCAAGACAAAGCCAAAACATATTTAAACGAAACGGTTAATATTATGGACCGCCACTTATATATTGGTGGTCATTCAAAAGGTGGCAATCTAGCAATGTATGCATATATGCATGCCAATCCAAGCATTAAAAAGAGAGTTATTAACATTTATAACTATGATGGACCTGGTTTTTTAGATGACGTTATTAAGAGTAATTTATATCAAGAAATGTTACCTAAATTAAAAATGTATGTTCCTGAACAAAGTATATTTGGAATGATGCTAGGTCATCAAAATTATGAAGTTGTAAAATCTCATAACTTAGGATTATTACAACATTATGGTGATAGTTGGTGTTGTTTTGGAGGAAAATTTTTAGAAGGTAAAATATCAAAAAAAAGTCTTAACTTAGCAACCAATTTAAAAAAATATTTAGATGCAATGCAATTAGAAGAGAAAATTAAATTTGTTGAAACTTTAGTTTTAATATGTGACCACCTAGGAATTAAAAATGTTATGCAATTTCGAGAAATAAAACCTTCATCAATTGTCAATTTTTTCAAAGAAATTAAAAATGTTCCTAATAATATGAAAAAAAGATTTGTTGAAGTAATTAAATTAGTCATAAGTGGTAGTTAATATTATCAATAGTAAGAAAAAATAATATAAATAAATGTAAAGATTATTGTAATTACTATGTCACTTTCTTTTTTCTGATGTATACTTAAAAGAGAAGAATGGAGGATTAAAATGTTATTAAAAGATAAAGTTGCTTTAGTTACTGGTGGTGGTCAAGGTATTGGTGAAGCTATCGCTAAAGCTTATGCTAAAGAAGGTGCTAAAGTAGTTGTAGTTGATGTTAACCATGATACTGCTGAAAAAGTAGCGCAAGAAATTAAGAATAATGGTGGAGAAGCTTTAGCTTTTGAAGCTGATGTAACTAAATCATCAGATGTAAAAGCAATGGTTGAATTTACGATTAAAAATTATGGAAAATTAGATTGTGCTTGCAACAATGCTGGTAAATCAAGTGCAACAATTAATTTAGTAGATACACCTGTTGAAAATTTTAATGAAGTTCTTGATTTAGATGTACGGGGAGTTTTCTTTTGTTGCCAGGAAGAAATCAAAGCAATGCATCAAAATGGCAGTGGTACAATTGTTAATGTTTCTTCGACTTCAGGAATTTTAGGTAATCCAGGAATCACTCCTTATAATACCAGTAAACATGCTGTTTTAGGACTTACCAAATCAGTAGCGTTAGAAGAATGCAAAAATAATATCCGTATTAATGCTATTTGTCCAGGAGTTACTGAAACCCCACTTATTAAAAATGTTCGTGATAATGATCCAGATACTTATCAGTTATTTTGTACTCAAATTCCTTTAGGACGCCTTGCCAGTCCAGAAGAAATTGCTAATGTTGTTTTGTTCTTATCAAGTGATATGTCATCTTACATGGTAGGTTCAACTATTGTTGTAGATGGTGGCGTTACAATCGAGTAACATTTAACTTAGGCATTTTAAAACATGCCTTTTTTTAATACATTCAATCTTTCGAAAAACCTATTTTGGCTTTTCTATAAATATATTATCCTTTAAGAATATAAATTCCTTTTTTCTTTTTATAGCACATATTTTTTGTTGACAAAGTATAAATTATAATGATATAGTATGTTTGATTTTGAATTTGGTTTTACGTTAGTAAAGCCATATTTAAAGAAAATGTTGATACACCAGGAAGTGTGTTAATGGAAAGGAGAAAATATGACTACTATTAATCAACTTGTAAAAAAAGGAAGAAGTAAAAAAACTAAGAAGAGTAAAAGTCCCGTTTTAAATGTTGGAATGAATACTTTAGAAAGAAAACAAACTAATAATCCAAGTCCTCAAAAACGTGGTGTATGTACTCGTGTTGGTACTAAAACCCCTAAGAAACCGAACTCAGCATTACGTAAATATGCTCGTGTTAGACTTTCTAATGGTAAAGAAGTAGATACTTATATTCCAGGTGAAGGACATAACCTTCAAGAACATAGTGTTGTTTTAATTCGTGGTGGACGTGTTAAAGACCTAATCGGTGTTCGTTATCACGTTGTTAGAGGAACACTTGATACTCAAGGAGTAGCAAACAGAAAACAAGGACGTAGTAAATACGGAGCTAAAAAACCTAAAAAATAATAGAAGGAGGAAATAATATGCGTAAAAGAAGAGCAATTAAAAGAGATGTATTACCAGATTCTGTATATAATTCTAAGGTTGTTACTAAATTAATCAATCAAATTATGCAAGATGGTAAAAAAGGAACTGCTCAAAAAATCTTATATGAAGCATTCGATATAGTTGAAAAGAAAACTGGAAAACCAGCTATGGAAGTATATCAAAGTGCTTTAGAAAATATTAAACCAATGCT
>CANQZD010000008.1 GCA_947628275.1 uncultured Bacilli bacterium
AAATCCTTCCTTGATTTTATATCTCTATATTACCATAGAAAGGATTTTATTCTTTACACAAATTTCTTTACAGACTCATCATTTTAATTCTAAATAAACATCGGTTTTAAAATTATGGTCTGTTATTTTTTTGTCTCCTTCATTATCAATTTCTCTAAGTTTATTTGTGTCAACTAAAAAGTATGTATCTAATAAATAATCTTTTCCGTCTTCACTTACTGGATCATCCCACGTTAAATCTAAATGATACCATTGATTATCTAAATAAAGAGCATTCCAAACATGTCCTTCTTTTCCATCTTCTTCTGGAGTCATTGCTACTTTAAAATTAGGAATATTCATTTTATCTAAAAATAAAGCCATCGTATCAGTATAACCATTGCAGGTTGCATATCCTTCAAAAAGTAATCCGTAAGCTAAATAAGATTGATAAATACTTTCTCCTTGATCATTTCTAGTTACATCATACTTAGTATTATTAATTAAATAATCATGAATTGTTTTTATTTTTTCTCTATCAGTCATAGTATCATTAATAAGTTCCTGATAAATTTCATCAACTTTTTGATTAATCGCGTTTATATGGTCTATATTATAAAAATATGTTACATTAACTGTAACTTGTCCTAATTCATTTATAATCGTTTGTATATTGCTAAAACCATTATAAGGATGGACAAAATTATTAATATGGGTGAGTAATTCTTTATCTTGACTAATTTCTTCGCTATCATTTAAACATTCCAGATACTCTTTTGGACAATAATAAGTAAAAGTTTGCCAGCCATTATTAACAACAGTATAAAAAATATTTTTAATATCTTGTTTACTTAATGGTTCAAAATCATTAGTATTTTGAACAAATAAATAATTAGTATCTTTTTTATAATCATTGGCATAATAAGAAGATATAGTAGTATTTTGTTCAATAAAAGGTACTAAAAAATCAGTTATTTTATCCATATTAATAAAAGTAATTAATATTAATGATAAACATATAAATGGAACCAATAAAATTTTAAAGATTTTCATATACATCATTCCTTTTATTATTTTAGCAAAAACAATGGTTTTATACAATATATGAAACAAAAAAGAAATGATTAATTCATCTCTTTTACTTTTTTAGTCAATCTTGATTTTTGTCTATCAGCAGTATTTCTTTTAATTAAGCCTTTGCTGAAAGCTTTATCAATGTATTTTTGTACATCAGCAAGGAGTTTTTGAGCAGTTTCTTTATCTCCAGCCATAATTGCTTTATCGCAGTTCTTTATACAATTTCTTACCCGTGCTTTTAATTCATGGTTGTTTTCTGTTTTTTTTGCAATAACTTTAATTGCTTTTTTAGAACTTTTAATATTTGCCATAAATTTCTCCTTTCTTTAACGTATTTAATTCTATCAAACAATAGTGATTTTTACAAGCATTTTTACTTTAAATTAGTTGTAAAATATAGTATTATAGTTTAAATAATTTTGAAAGGAATATATTTATGTATCAAGGACAACAAAAATTTTTAGAATGTGTACCCCAAATAAACGAAAATATAATTACAGGTAATTATTTTCAAGCTAGAAAGTTATTAAAAGAAAATTATCGCCCAAATGTTCATGTTTTAAATCAATATTATGGTTTATTAGAAAATATTGAAAATAATTTTCATCGAAGCAAAGAATACTATAATAATTGTTCAATATTTAAAGGTAAAGAATTAAGTGCTTTACTTTCTTTATCTAAAATACATTTACAACTTGGCGATTATAGCATAGCTAAAGATATATTAACTAATTTACAAAAAAAAGAAAGTTATTATTATCAAGCCACAATTAATTTAATATTTCTTTATATTTTAGTAAAAGATTATGAACAAGCATATTATTTATATGAAACAATTAATGTTGAAGAAATTCCAGTAAAAACTTATAAGCAATGTCAAATTATTAAAACTTATTTATTAAAAAAATTAGGTAAAACAGCTATGCTAAAAAAAATTGATTGTTCTACTAATTATACTGTTAAAAGAATAACCAATAATTGTGAAGAAGACTTGATTAAACATATTAAAAGACATGTTAATTTAGAAAATGAATTTACTAATGGCAAATTTGTTACCAATATTGATTTTAAAAAATTATTAGAAGTAATTAATAAAGAAATTCAACATTTAAACCCTAATCATTTTGAAATATCAGATATATATCGCTTTAGTTTAAATGAACCAATTGGATATAAAGATAATCAGTTGACAACTGACATTGCCGTAGCAACTTTGCTTGATACCAAAACTATTATAACAATGTATCCGGTTAAATTATCGCCTGAATTTAATATTGAACAAAATGCCAATGACTCAGCATTAAAACTAAAAAGACAAAATAGATTACTTTAATACTTCTTTACTAGCCGTCAAATAAGCTCTAAGTAGGTTACCAGCTCCTAATTTTGTCCCACCAAAATATCTAACTACAAAAATTGCTTTATTTACTAATTTATTTTGTAACATTAAATTATAAATTGGTAATCCTGCAGTATTTTGCGGTTCTTTATCATCACTTTTTCCAGCAGTATTTGTTAAAATATACGCATAGGGAATATGTCTTGCTTTTTTGTGTTCTAATTTTAAACTATTTAGTATCTTTTTAATCTCATCATCGTTATCAATTTGATAATAATAAGCTATAAATTTTGATTTTTTTATTTCATAAGTATAAGTTTTTAATAATAACATATCTTTCACCTAAAAATATTATATAAAATAATAAAATCAATAACAATTAAATATTTATCAAAAAGCTAAAATCAAGTATAATAATTGTAGAAGTAGGTGATTACATGCTTGAAGAAAAATTAAAACAGGTTCCTAATTTACCTGGAAGCTATCAAATGAAAAATGCTAATGGAGTTATTATTTATGTAGGAAAAGCTAAAAATTTACATAAAAGAGTTAATTCTTATTTTAATCGAACTCAAACTGGGAAAACTGCCAAAATGGTTAGTGAAATAGCTGATTTTTCTTATATAGTTACCTCTAGTGAACTAGAAGCTTTTTTATTAGAAATTAATTTAATTAAAGAATATGACCCTAAATACAATATCTTACTAAAAGATGATAAAAGTTATCCGTATATTGAATATATATCAAAACCATATCCTAAACTTAAAGTAGCTAGATATTTAAATATCCGTAAAAGAGATAAGAAAAAATTATTTGGACCATATCCTAATGCTTATGCAGCTAGAAAAATCGTTAATTTATTAAATCGCTTATATCCTTTAAAAAAATGTGATGGTAATCCCCATAAAGTTTGTTTATACTATCATATAGGTGAATGTTTAGGCTATTGTGAAAAAAAAGAAACTTCGTTAGAAATAGAAACTATGGAAAATGAAATCTTAAGTTTTTTAAATGGTAATGATAAAATATTAAAAGATAAGTTAATAAATAAAATGAATGCTTACAGTGCCAATCTAAATTTTGAGTTAGCTGGTGAATTAAAACGGGAGTTAGATTATATAAATATCATTTTAGATAAACAAAAAATCACTTTAAAAGATTTAACTAATCGTGATGTTGTAGGTTATTTCTTTAACAATGGTTATATTTCTGTTCAAATTCTTTTTTTAAGAAATGGTAAATTAGTCGGAGGACATACTGATATTTTTCCCGTTATTAGTGATTTAGTAAGTGATTTAGAAAGCTATTTAACAAGTTTTTATGCTCGTCATGAAATTCCTAAAGAAATTGTCTTGCCTAAAGAAATTAATACGGAAGTAATGAGTGCTTATTTTGAAAATAAATTAGTTAGTCCAATTAAAGGTCAAAAAAATCATTTAATTAAAATGGCTAATGAAAATGCTCAAATTAACTTAGAAAATGAGTTAGATTTAATTTTGAAAAAGGAAAGTAGTACAGAAAAAGCTAATGAAGAACTAAGAAATATCTTAAAAATGCCAATTTTAGATCGAATAGATTTATTTGATAATTCCAATTTATTTGGTGATTGGTCAGTTAGTTGTATGGTAGTATTTAAAAATGGTGTTCCCTCTAAAAATGAATATCGTAAATATAAAATTAGTTTTGATAAAAATGACGATTATAATATGATGAGAGAAGTTATATATCGTCGTTATCAAAGAGCTTTAGTTGAAAAAAGTGAAATGCCTAATTTAATTATTGTCGATGGCGGTATTGGGCAAATAAATGCTTGTAAAGAAATTTTAAATAGCTTAAATTTGCCCATTAAAGTTTGTGGTTTGAAAAAAAATGATAAGCATCGGACTAATGATTTAGTTGACGGGGATACTTTAGAAGTTGTTCCTATTCCTAAAAATAGTAACGTTTTTCATTATTTAACTAAAATGCAAGATGAAGTCCATCGCTATACAATAAATTATCATCGCCAAATTAGAAGTAAAGGTGCTATATCAAGTGTTTTAGATGATATTGATGGTATTGGCCCTAAAAGAAAAAATGAATTAATTAAAAAATTTGGTAGTGTTAAAAAAATGGAACAAGCATCACTTGAAGAACTGCAAACAATCTTACCACCTGATGTTGCACAATCCCTAAAAAGTTATTTGCAATCTCGCAAAGAATTATAAATATAATTGACAAGTTTATGTAAAAACAGTATACTTAATTAAATAGTAGGGTGGTGCTATATGCGATTAAAATATAAAATTACAATGATAAGTATTTTAACAATAATTAGCTTCTTAATTATTGTCGAAGTTGGATATATAAATTTTATGAAAGAAAGCGAACAAACCATGGCCATGATTAATGTAGACCAAGGTTTATCAATAAATTATTTAAATGGTAATAAATTTAAAACTTATGAAGATACATACCAAATTGATTTTTCTATTACCAATTCTGAAAATACTGAACAATATTATTCTATAAAATTACTTGATGTTATAGCTAGTGATGATGTCAATTATAAATTGATTAGTAAAGACAAAATAATCGATGATTATACCGATAAAATTAGTCAAAAATCCATCAAAAATCAACTTAAAATTAATGGTAATGAAACTCAAAATTTTAGTTTAATATTTTATAATCCTCAAAAAAATCTTTTAGAAGTTGAGTTAAAAGTTGCTAAAGATATTGTCGATAATAGTCTTAAAAGTTGGCTTTTAAAAAATAATTCTCTTTCTGATAATGATGGTTTAGTTGAAAGTTCGACTCCCGATGGTAGTTTATATTATTTTAAAGGCAATGTAAATAATAATTATGTGTCTTTTGGTAATAAACTATGGCGAATAGTAAGAATAAATACTGATGGAACTGTTACAATTGTTTTAGATGATATTTTAGAAGAAGAAACCCCATTTTTTGAAAATAATGAAAATGAAAGTACATTATTTGTTGATTCAACAATTTATCAAGTTTTAAACAATTGGTACAATATTAATTTAAAAGAGTATGATAGTTATATTGCCAGTGCTAAATATTGTACTGATGATAATGCTCAGATAGAAGATAATGGGGTAATTTATTATTTACCTGAGCAAAGAATTTTTCAAGATATTACACCAATTGTTACTTGCCCAGGGACATCTTCTATTTCTAAAATTGCTTTGTTAACTGCCGATGATGTTTTACTTGGAGGTTCATATTTAAATAAAGAGAGTATAACTAGAGATTGGTGGACAATGACTTTAAATAAGAAAGAAACTATTAATTATTATATAACAGCAAATAATAATGGCTTAAATAAAGATCAAGCAGAAAATAGTCGTCATGGAATAAGACCAGTTATAACTTTAATAAAAAAATTAAACTCAAAAGGAAATGGCACAATTGACAACCCATATACATTATCATCAATGTAAAAAGTAAGTAAAATAAATGTTAAGTAGAAATAATAATCTTTCTACTTTTTTATTTATTTGGTAAACTATAAAAGAAAGAGGTGTCAGCAAGTGAAATTAATAAATGATATAATTGCCATTATATCCAGTTTATCTTTTATTGATTATATTTTGTATTTTTCAGTTTTAGCTTTATTGATTTTAACATTTGCCTTAATATATGTTTTAAAAAACGATGATGATGAAACTGAAAATGAAAGTATAGGAAGTGAAGAAATGAAAGAAACCGATATTGATTTACAAACTATTGCTCAAAATATTGTTGAAAAAAAACCACCAATTGTTGATATGACTGCTTATGAAGAAGAACAAGAACAAAAAGCAATCATTAGTTATGATGAATTAAAAAAAGAATCTAATAAAAAACAATTACAATATGATAAAATAGAATTAATAGATGATATAATTCCAGCTAAGAAAATCAATTTGACTGACATGATTAAAGACCAAAACGCTGATAAAGATGAAGAAACTACTACATTTCATTATGAAAGAGAAGAAGCTTTTTTACAAACTTTAAAAGAATTAAATAGCTTATTAAATTAACTACCGTAAAAGGTAGTTTTTAACTTGACGGATATCAGGCTTTATGTTAAATTTTTAGGTGTTTGAAGGTGATATAAAATGAAGTTTATGATTTATACCTTAGGTTGTAAAGTAAATACTTATGAAAGTGAAATCATGAAAGAATTGCTTTTAAAAGCCAACTACCAATATGATGAAGAACAACCAGATATTGTAATTATTAATACATGCACTGTTACTAATATGGCTGATAATAAATCAAAAAAAATGGTAAGACATTATCGTAAGGCATTCCCTCAGGCTCTTTTAGTTGTATGTGGCTGTTCTAGTCAAAATAAAAATGAAGACTATCAACAACTTGACATCGATATTTTACTTGGCAATCAAAAGAAAAGTGAAATTGTAAAAGTTATTGAAGACTATATTAAAAATAAAACTAAGTATACATATATTAATGAAAATCGTAATTTACCATTTGAAAATATGCAAATTGCTAAATTTGCCACTCATACTCGTGCTTTCGTTAAAATTGAAGATGGTTGTGATAATTTCTGTAGTTATTGTGTAATCCCATATGTAAGAGGTAGTGTGAGAAGTAAAAACTTTAATGAAGTTTTAAAAGAAGTTCATGAGTTAGTCTTAAATAATCATCAAGAAATAGTCTTAACTGGTATTCATACAGGTGCTTACTTTGATTCAAATCATGATTTGACTGATTTAATTCATGAAATAAGTAAAGAAGAAAACCTAAAAAAAATTAGAATATCATCAATTGAAATTACTGAATTAAACGATAAATTTTTAAAAGAATTACAAACTAATCCCAAAATTTGTAATCATCTTCATATTCCTTTACAAGCTGGTAGCAATGAAATTTTAAAAATAATGAACCGTAAATATGATTTAGAAACCTATAAAGATATTATTAATAAAATAAGAAACATCAGACCTGATATTGCCATTACTACTGATATTATTGTAGGACATCCTCATGAAACTGAAGAATTATTTGCTAAAACAATTCAAACAGCTTTAGAAATTGGCTTTGCTAAAATTCATGTTTTCCCATACTCTAAACGTGATAAAACAAAAGCTAGCATGATGAATGAAACAGTAAGCGAAGAAGTAAAAAAAATACGTAGCAAAAAATTAATTGCTATTTCAGATCAATTAGAAAAAGCTTATTATGAAAAATTCTTAAATCAAGTCTTAGATGTTTTAGTCTTACAAAGTAAAGAAAATACTATTGGTATAACCGATAATTATTTAAAAGTAAAAATAGCCCAAAAAGCTGAGGCTAATCAAATTATTAAAGTTTTAATAACCGGCTTTGAAAATGGTTTTTTAACCGGCAAAATAGTTTGCAAAAAATCCTAAATAGACTTATAATTAGTTTAGACTAAGGGTGATATAAGTGTTTGAAAAATTAAAACTAACCGAATGGATATTAGAAGATTTCGGTAGTGAATTAGGGGTAATTAAAGCTAATTATAATTTTTTAAAAGAAAATAAAGTGGCTAACATATTTACTAAAAATAAAGACACCTATGAGGTAGTCCAAGTAGGTTATATGAACTTTGAAGAATTAGATCATTTTATCAAAGTATCGATGAATAAATTTTATGAAAACTTAGATTTTGGTACTGAAGAAGAAAAAGCCCGAAAAAAAAGTGACTATAAGCACTTATTTGAAATATGGCAAAATATTGTTAAAGCTAAAGAAACAAATAGTCAAAATCTAAGCGATTTATATAATGATTTAGTATATGCCTTACATATGTTAGGTTATAAAAAATAATCGTCTTAAATTTCTCGCATGTAATCCTTATTTTTATAAGGATTTTTTGGGTCTATTTTATCAACAAATAAAATACCATTTAAATGGTCAATTTCATGTTGAAAAGCAATTGAAATATCTTCTCTAACTCGCATTTGTTTCTCGTTACCATTTATATCATAATATTTAACTGTCATCCTTGCAAAGCGGGGAACAATTCCTTCTACTTCGCGATTAACACTTAAACATCCTTCGCCCTCACCAACATAAATTAATTCTTCACTGTGGGAAAGAATTTCAGGATTAATTACAATATAATCTCGAAAAGAGTGGTCATCTAATTCTTCAGCTATCACAAAAAATCTTTTTAAATTACCTAGTTGTACAGCACTCATTCCCCAACCAGCCCGTAAATCGTATTTATTTCGTTCTTCTTCAATTTGACTCATTTTTAAATATTGCAACATATCATTAATCATTTTTTTATCATTATTACTTAGTGGAAAAACAACATCTTTTGATTTTTGCCTTAACCTTTTGTCTTTCTCATCTAATATTTTTAAATCTGGTAATAACATCGAAAATCACCCCAAAAACAAACATATTGTATCATATTTTTCATAAAAAACCAAATGGCCTCAATTATGGTCGTTAAAAGTAGCGGTTAAAGCCCATTTAGTAACTTCATAATTTACCAAAAATTGTGATTGAAAAAGTAACTCATATTTGATACAATGTTAAAGTAGATGAACATGAAAGGATAGATAAAAATGGCATTTAACAAATTGAAAAGCTTGCTAACTGATAAAGACGATGAAGTAATTTCTAGTGAAGATGAATATTATAATGTTAGTGCAGAGGAGTCTTTAAAAGAAGCTGAAAAAACTGGTAATAAAATGATTTTAATGGAACCACGAGCTTATTCAGAATCTCAACAAATTGCTGATCACTTAAAAAATCGTAATAGTGTTGTAGTTAATTTTAAAAGAGTTACTAGTGCTCAAGCAAAAAGAATCATTGACTTTTTGACTGGTTGTGTTTATTCTATAGGTGGAACGATGCAAAAAATAGGCGTTGGTATCTATCTATGTACGCCTAAAAATGTTAATATTCAAGGAAAAATTACTGATGAAAATGAAAAACCGGTTAAATCTTCAAATGAAAATGATGAAATCGATTGGTAATAATTTTTTCTGTTAGTAAAGAAGAAGGTGAAGCGTGAAAAAGTTTAGTAAAAGTTTTAATGGTTATAGTAAAAGCGAAGTAAATGAATTTGTAGCAAGAGTCACTAAAGAATATGAAAATATGCTTGATAGTTTAAAAGAAAGAGACCGTGAAAATAAAACTTTGAAAGAAAAACTTTTACAATACCAAAATATGGAAACAACTTTAAATCGTGCTTTACTTGTGGCTGAAGATGCCTCAAATCAAATTAAAAGGATGGCCAGAGATGAATCAAAGGCTATTGTTGATGATGCCAAAAGAAATGCTTCGAGAATTGTTAATGATGCGTTGCTTAAAGCTCAAAAATTAGAAACTGATGCGGAAGAATTAAGAAGAAAAATTATTATTTTTAAAAAACGTTTTAGAGCAGCCGTTGAAACAGAATTAGAAGCAATAGAACAAATTAATGATGAAATGTAGGCTTTAAAGCCTTTTTTTGTTAGGAGAATATTTATGGAATTAATTCAAGTTGGTAAAAATACTTATTATCTAAAAAATAATACTAATATAGGTATTTACAAGGTTACTGATAACCAGGTTTATTTAATTGATAGTGGTAATGACAAAGATTCTGGCAAGAAAATTTTAAAAATAATTACTGAGCAAGGTTGGCAGATTTTAGGTATTATAAATACTCATTCTAATGCTGATCATATCGGTGGGAATAAAGTTATTCAAGATCGAACTAATTGTAAAATATATGCATATAATCTTGAAACATCTTTTATTAAATATCCTCATTTAGAATCATCATTTTTATATGGTGGGTATCCCTTTCAAGATTTAAAAAATAAATTTTTATTAGCTAGTCCATCACAAGTAACTAACATTAAAGAACATCCTATTGATGGATTAGAATATTTTCCCTTAAAAGGTCATTTTTTTGATATGATTGGTCTTAAAACTAGTGATAATATCTATTTTTTAGGCGATGCTTTATTTAGTGAAGAAACGATTAATAAATATCATTTATTTTTTATATATGATGTTAAAGAATTTTTAAATACATTAACTTATTTAGAGTCATTAAATGGTAAGTTATACATTGCTTCACACTGCCAAATAACTGATGACCTTACCAGTTTAATTAAAATTAATCGTGATAAAGTTATAGAAGTAAGTACTAAAATATATAATTGTTGTAATAATAAAACTTTTGAAGAAATCTTACAAGAAATTTTTAATGAATATCATTTAGTAATGGATAAAAATCAATATGTTTTAGTTGGTAGTACCATTAAATCATATTTATCTTATTTATATGATGAAAATAAAATAAGCTATCAGTTTATTGCTAATAAAATGGTGTGGTTTAAAATCTAAGAACATCTTAATAACTTTCTCATTTATATATAAGAGAAAGGGGAATGTTTAATGGATGTTTTATTAGGCATATTGATTCCATTTTTAGGAACAGTAATCGGTTCTTTTCTTGTTTTTTTTATGAAAGATAAAATTCAAAATAAACTTGAAAAATTTTTATTAGGTTTTGCCAGTGGGGTGATGATTGCTGCCTCAGTTTGGTCATTATTAATCCCAGCAATAAATATGTCTGGAAAGTGGGTTAGTCCGTCTTTTGGTTTCCTAGCAGGAATTTTGTTTTTAACTATAATTGATAAAATAACCAATAAGTGTGATGAACCTTCCATGTTATTTTTTGCTGTAACTCTTCATAATCTTCCAGAGGGTATGGCAGTAGGCGTTATTTTTGCTGCATTTTTAGCTCACAGTATTGGGGTAACTCTAGCTAGTGCTTATGCTTTAGCAATAGGAATAGCTATTCAAAATTTTCCAGAAGGTGCGATAATATCTTTACCAATGAAAGCCAGTGGTCAAAGCAAAATAAAATCTTTTATTTATGGAGTTTTATCAGGAGTAGTTGAGCCAATTGGAGCTTTTTTAACAATTTGCTTAACTAATATTGTCGTACCAATTTTACCTTTTATGTTAGCTTTTGCTGCCGGAGCAATGATTTATGTTGTCGTTGAAGAACTAATTCCCAAAATTCATGAAAAAGAACGCAATTCTTTAGGAATTTTAGGGGTAGCTTTAGGTTTTACTATAATGATGGTTTTAGATATTACACTAGGCTAAAGAACATTATTGCTTTTAATAAATTCTCTTAACATTTTAGTTAAAGCTCGTTTTTCAATTCTTGATACATAACTTCTTGATATTTTCATATCTTTAGCAATTTCTTTTTGAGTTTGTTCTTTTTGATTATATAAACCATAACGTTTAATAATTATGGCTTTTTCTCGTGGTGTCAAAATATTTAAAAAATTAGTTAATAAAGCAATATTATCTTTAGTATGAATGAGCGTATCAAAATCTTCATTTTTATCTTTAACTACATCAATTAAATTTATTTCATTTCCATCTTTATCATAACAAATTGATTCATTTAAACTAACATTTTTACCATTTTCTCCTTTAATACTCCGAAAATACATTAATATTTCATTTTGAATACATTTAGCAATATAAGTAGTTAATTTAATATTTTTGTCTAAGTTATAAGAATCAACCCCTTTTATTAATCCGATGGTTCCAATACTAATTAAATCATCAGTTTCACTATCTTTTACATCAAATTTTTTAACAATATGTGCGACTAATCTTAAATTATGTTCAATTAATTTATTACGAGCCATCTCATCATGATTAAGCATTTTAATAATACATTCATGTTCTTCTTGATCACTAAGAGGCTCAGGAAAAACTTGATTAGAATAACTTCCAGTAAAGAAAATCATTTGTTTTAGTATTTCTAATAAAAACATCATTCACTTCCTTTCAAAAAATTTTATGTCTAATATACTATTTTATTAATAATAAAATTGCTAAATATCTTGCTAGATTATCATAAAATAATTGCTAAATAATCTTAAAAATTATATAATTATTCTAAGTTATAGAAAGGAAAAAATTATGGATATATTTCGCCCGGATATTTATCAAAAAAGTATTTATTCAATAAATTATCAAAAGTTAAAAAAAGCTGGCATTAAGTGTCTAATCTTTGATTTAGATAATACTATTGCTCCTAAAGAAATGGAAATCCCTGACCAAAAACTTTTAGACTTTTTTGGTGAACTAGATGAAATGGGCTTTTATTTAGCCATAGTTTCTAATGCTTCTAAAAAACGTGTAACCCCATTTAAAGAAAAATGTAACATTAATAGTGCATATCATGCTTTTAAACCTAGTAAAAAAAAATATTTAAAAGTTATGGATATGTATCATGTTAAAGATATTGAAACCGCTTGTATTGGGGACCAATTATTAACTGATATCTTGGGTGCTAATAAACTTCAATTGACTAGTATTTTAGTAAATCCTATTAATAATCATGAATTATATATAACTAAAATAAATCGCTTCTTAGAAAGAAAAATTATTAAAAGTTTAACTAAGAAAGGCTTATTTAAAAAAGGAGAATACTATGATTAAGACTTGTCTTGGTTGTGGAGTAAAACTTCAAAGTACTGATGCTGATAAATTAGGATACGTTCCTGAAAAAGTAATAGATAAAGGTTATTGTAGACGTTGCTTTAAATTAATACATTACCAAGATTTTACAAATGCTTATCAGACTATCAATCCCCATAATATTTTAAAAAAATTAGCTAATAAACAAGGTTCTTTTATATTTATTTTAGACTTTGTTAATATAAACCATGAAGCAATTAATTATTATCATCAAATTAAAATGCCTAAAATATTGGTTATTAATAAAGCTGATATTATTCCTAAAAATATAAATTATGAGCAATTAAAAAACTGGCTTAAAAATGAATTTAAAGTCAATGAAGATATTTTATTTGCTAGTTCTAAAAAAAATATTGGTCTAAATAAACTAAATCATTTAATTGAAGAAATGAAAGAACCTATATATTTTTTAGGAATGACTAATGTTGGTAAATCTTCTTTATTAAATGAATTATTTGCCTTAAAAAATCCTTTAACAACTTCGATGCTTCCTAATACAACTTTGGATTTTGTTAAATTAAATACTAATCAGATAATTTATGATACAGAAGGCTTTCCATATCATAAAACCTTACCTAGAACACTTATCAAAAAAATAATGATAAATGAAGAAATTCATCCTAAAAATATGCCTCTTAAAAAAGATGCTAGCATTTTAATTGAGGATATCGGGCGGATTACAACCAATATTAATAATAGTTTAACTTGTTTTTTTAGCAAGAATATAAATATCAAAAAAATATATGCTTCTAACAATTTATATTTAGATGAAGAACCAATTATTATTAAAGTCCCAGCTAAATCTAATTTAATTATAAAAGGGGTAGGTTTTATATATCTTAAAGAACCTTGTAGCCTAACAATTTATCATCTTACCAAAGATTTAATTGAAATAGTCCCCGCTTTTTGGGGCGTTTAGAAAGTAGTGTTTATCATGAGTAAAATTAAAGTAATGAGTGAAATATTAGCTAATAAAATTGCTGCTGGAGAAGTTGTTGAAAAATGTGCATCGATTGTTAAAGAATTATGTGAAAATAGTATTGATGCTCATGCCAAAAACATTATTGTAAATTTACTTGAAGGTGGCAAAAAGCAAATTGAAGTTATCGATGATGGAGAAGGGATGAATAGTGAAGATGCCTTACTGGCTTTTCAAAGACATGCTACTAGTAAATTATATCGTGAAGATGATTTGTTTTTTATTAATACTTTAGGTTTTAGAGGTGAGGCTATTCCTTCTATTGCCAGCGTTAGTAAATGTACTTTAAAAACAAGTGATGAAAAAGAAGGTACCCAAATTACTTTTGAAGGTGGTAAATTAAAAGAAAATAAAAGTGCATCTTTAAGAAAAGGGACAAGTATTTGTATTACTAAACTTTTTTATAATACTCCTGCTCGATTAAAATATTTAAAAAGTGAACAAACTGAACTTGCTAATTGTATTTCTTTTATTGAAAAATTAGCTTTAGCATTTCCAGCTATTTCTTTTACTTTAACCAACGATAATCACTGTGTTGTTAAAACTAGTGGTTCTAATGACTTATTAAAAACTATTCATGAAATTTATGGTCTTAATATTTCTTCAAAAATGATTGAAGTTAAAAGTAGTAATGATGATTTTGATTTATATGGCTATATTTGTAAGCCCGAAATTTTAAAAAGTAATCGAAATCATATGATAACAATTGTTAATGACCGAGTTGTCAAAAACTATGAAATAAATAAAGCTATTAATGATGCTTATTATACTTATAAGCCTGATATTAAATTTCCTATTGTAGTCTTAAAAATTAACACTGATCCAACTTTAGTAGATGTTAATATTCATCCTACTAAACAAGATATAAAAATTGGTAAAATGGATGTTTTAAATAACTTAATTATTAAAACTTTAAAAAACGCATTATATAAAAGTTTATTAATTCCTAGTGCCTTAAAAAATAATAGTGAAGAAGTTATGCAAAAAATAACTATTGACAATATTATTAAAGAAAAAGAAAGTGTTTATAATAATGAAGAGGTTAAAGTTCAAACTGAATTTAATTTTAAAGAAGAAACAACTGAGCCAATTATTGTGAATGAACAGATGAAAGAATTAGTGTTATATCCAGTTGGTTTAGCTCATGGTACTTATATCATTGCTGAAAATGAAGAAGGAATATATCTAATTGATCAACATGCGGCCCAAGAACGAGTAAATTATGAAAGGAATTTAGCTGCACTAAAATCTAAAGAAATTTATACTACTAGTCTTTTAATTCCCATTACTATTGAACTATCAAGTGGGGAAATGGCTAAAGTAAAAGAAGAGGAGACAAAATTACGTGAATTAGGCTTTGATTTTGAAGAATTCGGTTTAAATACTTTAATATTTAAAGGACATCCTACTTGGCTTAGAAGCGGCTATGAAGAAGAAAGTATTCGCAAAATAATTGATTTAATAACAAGTGGAATAAAAAGCATTGACCCTGTAAAATTTAATGAAAGTATTGCTATTACTTTAGCATGTAAAATGTCTATTAAAGCTAATATGCATATATCAAAAGAAGCTATGGAAGAATTATTAAAAGAATTATGTGCTTGTGATAATCCTTATAATTGCCCACATGGAAGACCAACTATAATTAAATTTAGTAATTATGATTTAGAAAGAATGTTTAAAAGGGTAATGAATTAGAAAGGACTATTTATGAATATCAAATTTTTAAAAAGCAAAAAAAGACCTGAAGTAGATGATAATACCTTAATTTTAAATGAAGCTTATTTATATTTACATGAAGTAATGAAAAAAATGCAAATTGATAGTCATTTTGATAATAAAAATAATTTAATTTTTATTGAAAGAATTTACTCTTATTTAAAATTTTGGGAAAGAAAAATTGAAGAAAAAGGTTTAAAAATTGTTAAATATGAAGATGAAAAGGAATTTGGTTATAAATTTATGGATGGTTATTATCCTATTGCCAAACTTTGTTTTAATGCTAGAGCAAAAGAAGTTTCTTTTGCAACCATAACTCTTTTAAAAGAATACTATTCATTTTATCAACATACTAATTATTTAACTATTAAATTTGTTAATCCTCATAATGAAATAATGCTTGTAAAAGAAAAATATGGGCATTTTACTGATTATAATGAATTTGATACTATTTTACTTAATACGCATTTATATCGTTATAGTGAAGGTGATTTAATTACTGAAGAACATTATAATCGTGATACTTTAGAAAGCAAAAAATGTTATATTAAAGATGTTGGCTACAAAAGCTATGAAGAAGCAAAATACTTATTAAATAAAAAAGGGTTAGATATAAGTCGAAGATCATTTGAAAAGGCTTATAGTATGGCTTTAAAATTAACTAAAGAAAGAAGATGATTTAGTGATTATCTGTATTGTTGGACCTACAGCAGTTGGCAAAACTAAACTTAGTATTGCTTTAGCTAAAATTTATAATGGAGAAATTATTAATGCTGATTCTGTTCAAGTTTATAAAGGACTTGATATTGGCAGTGCTAAAGTAACCGAAGCTGAAAAAGAAGGCATTAAACATCATTTGTTAGACATTGTAGATGTGCAAGATGACTATACTATTTACCATTATCAAAAAGATTGTCGGGCAAAAATCAAAGAAATTAAAGATTCTGGTAAAGTTCCAATCTTAGTTGGCGGTTCAGGCTTATATTTAAAAGCAGCTTTATATAATTATAATTTAAGCGAAGAAAAGACTAAAGATATTGAATATGATTTAACGAATGAACAATTGTATAACGTAGTTAAAGAAAAAAATCCAAACATTGATGCAAATAACCGCCGTAGATTACTAAGAGCTTATAATAAAATTCAAAAAAATATTCCTTTAGAAAACCAAGAATTAAAACCGATTTATGATGATATTATCTGGCTTGGTCTTAAAACTGATCATGAAACTTTATATCAAAAAATAAATGACAGAGTTGATAAAATGTTTCCCGATTTAATAGATGAAGTTTCTAATTTTTACAAGCAAAACATTAATTCTAAAGCTTTAAAAACAGCTATCGGTTATAAAGAATTATATGCTTATTTTGGCCAAGAAAAAACTTTAGAAGAATGTATTTCACTAATCAAAAAAAATTCTCGTCATTATGCCAAACGTCAATATACTTTTTTTAGACATCAGCTTCCTGTTAAATGGCTTAATACCGATTATAATGATTTTCAAAAAACTATTAATGATGCAATAAATTTAATTGAAAAATCCTAATAAATATTTTATAATAGCAACTTAAGTGTGAGGTGTGGGTAGTGGACCAAAAAGAATTAGAAGAAAAAATTTATGAAGAAGCTCAAGATTTTGAAGCAAATTATATTTATAGACGTTTAAAAAAAGGCGAGTTAAATGGGTTAAAGATTTCTGATGATGAAATAGCTTTAACTATTCTTGCTATCTTAACTAATCAATTACCAACTATTAAATATGGTAGTATGGTAACTTTAATAAATATCTTAAAACTTACAATGGCAAATAATTTAAATTATCAAACTAGAAATACTATTTTTGAAAATGTTAATTATATGCTTCAAAATAATTGTTCAAATGATATCTATTTATTATTAGATAATTTAAAAAGTTATATAAATTGTTTTTATAATACCAATTCTAATGAACAACAATTAAGAGCTTTTTACGAAGAAGAACTAGAAAAAAGTTCTAGAAAAATTAATAATTTAAGTAAAACTTTAGCCAAAAGAGAAATTAGATTAAAAGAATTAGAAAAAGCTAATAAAAGTTTAAATAAAAAATTAGCAGATAAGAAAAAAAATTTAGAAGACAATAAAAAACAGTTAACAAAATTAAAAAGTCAGATAGCAACTTACCAAGATGAAAGCGATGTTCTACCATTAGCTGAAATTGAAAAAATCAAAAAATATTTTTTAATCCATTTAGAAGAACCTAAAACTAAAGAAGAATTATTTCAACTTGCATCACAAATCAATTTAAGTGAGCAAAAATTTAATATGATTTTTGATTTATTATGTCAAGAATATAATTTAAATAGCGGAATAATAAATTTTCCTAATTATTATCAGATAATGCCAATAACGGCCACAACAGGGCAAAATTTCTATTATCCGACTGTTGAAAATGAAGTAAATATGTTAATGATTGGTGATTTACATATCCGTAATACATCTCAATATTTTCAATCATTAATGTATGCTTTAAATACTTATGCTATTAAACATAACATCTCTTTAGCGTGCATTTTGGGAGATATTTATGATATTAGATGGGAAGACATGGAAAAATCTAAATATGAATTTATGAAACGTTGGGAAAAAATTGCTTTTGGCCTAAAAAAAGAATTAGATAAAAGTTCTTTTAATTACTTAATTTTAGGTGGCAATCATGATGAACGGGCTTTAAAGATTGGGATTGATTTAATTGATTTTTTAGAAAAAAACTGTGAAGGCGTAAAATCTTTAGGTTATAGCAGTGCCTCTTTAGTTTTTGGCGAATTAAAACGAAATGAAAACAACATTGGTCTTCATCATACCGGAAGAAAAGTTGTTTTACCTAAGCCTGTTTATATTGGGGAATATGAAAATAACATTATCAAAAAATATTTAAATGAATATTATAATAATTCTATGCAAAGTTATTTTGATTTCTTTGGACACTTTCATTATGACTATCTTAACTTAAATGATGGTTATCAATTAATTCCTAATTTTATAAATGATGCTTATAAAGTAAAAGCCTATCATGTTAAATTTCATATTAATGAAAAAAGAAATATTGATATGGTAACTTTAAAACCATTAGAAATATATGGTGATTCTTTAGTTCCTAATCGAGAAATAGTCTATAAAAAATTAAAAAAATATTAGAGTAGTAAAACAATTTACTACTTATTTTTTTTAAGACTCATATAATTTTGATAGGTGATCTTATGCATCTTTATAAAAATATTAAGAATTTCTTATTTGACCAAAACTATTTTATTAGTATTTGGGATAAATATTTACATATCTATGAATTTACTGATATTTTAAAATTAACTGAAGAAGAAATAGCTTTACAATTAGAAAACTTTAAATTATTAGTCAAAGGTTCAGATTTTCGCATTTTAAAACTTACTAAAAATGAAATTTTAGCCAGTGGTAACATCTTAGAAATGAGGTTCATTTCATGAGTTATCTATGGATAAAGGTTCGTGTAAAAGAAAAAAATCGGGTATTAGTAAAATGCTATAAAAACAAGCTATTTATTTATAACTCTAAAGAAGATCAAAAATATTTTTATTTTAAAATTAAAAGTTCAGATAAATATTTATTAAAAAAGGTTTGTTCTTGTAAAATAAAAATTATGGATGAAACAGGTTGGCCTAAAATAAAAAAATATTTAAAGAAATATCTAAGTTTTATTCTAGCTTTTATCGTTGGTTTAATAATCTTTTTTTGTTTAACTCATATTATAGTTGATGTTAAAATAATTCATTCTAACAAAGAAATTCGTGATTTACTAACAACAGCCTTAGAACAAAAAGGAATAAAAAAGAATACTTGGAAAAAAAGCTATTCAAAACTTCAAGAAATTAAAGACCAAATATTAAAACTTTATCCTGAAAAATTAGAATGGTTAGAAATAGAAACTAAGGGTATGAATTATATAGTACGTCTTGAAGAAAGAAAGATAATTTCTAATCCAAAGGCTAAATCTGCTTGTAATGTTGTTGCAATTAAAGATGGCTTAATTAAAAAAATAATTTATAATAAAGGCGAAGCTTTAGTTAAAACTAATGATTATGTAAAAAAAGGTGATATTTTAATTGAAGGTACATTAAAAAAAGATGATGAAATTAAAAATACGGTCTGTGCTGAAGGTAAAGTTTATGCCGAAGTTTGGTATCAAGCAACGATTAAAGTACCCATAACGAAAGAAGAAAATATTTTAACTGGCAAAGTTAGATATAATATTAAAATAAAAAATAATGCTTATGATGATTTTCTTTTTAAAAGTCGTTTAAAAGAATATACTACGGATAATTACCCATTATTTACATTATTTAATACTACTTTTTTTTGGTCTAAACAAAAAAAAGTTACTAAAAAAACTATTACTTATACTGATGAAGAATTAAATGCTTTAGCAGAAAAATTAGTAAATGAAAAAATTAATCAATTACTAAATGATAATGAATATATCATTGATAAAAAGGTTTTACAAAAAAATAAATTAACTAACAGTTTTGAAGTAAAATATTTTGTCGTATTATTAGAACAAATTGGAGAGCAACAGTCATTTTAATTTGAAATATTATCCGTTTAATAGTAAAATAGTTTTTATAAAAAGGAATTGAAGTGATGCTTTGATGGAAATGAAGATTTTAACTAGTACCTTAAAGGAAATATGGCCAATGTTAACAATTTTTTTAGTTGTTTTAGTAGCCATGCGGATAACTGCCATTAAAGTAAGTCATGAAAAATTCATTTTTTATAAAGAATTTTTAAATTTTATTTTTATCATTTATGTTATGTTATTATTCCAACTTCTTACTGATACTGAACTTAATACTTCCAGTGGAATCAATTTAATTCCTTTTACAGAAATTTTACGTTACAAAGTTGGAAGTCAAGCTTTCAATATGAATGTTTTAGGTAATATTATAATCTTTTTACCATTTGGCTATTTTATTTCTAGTTATGTTAAAGCGAGTAAAGTTAATCATATTCTTTTTATCAGTTTTATAACATCTTTTACGGTAGAAATAGTACAACATTACATAGGCAGAAGCTTTGATATTGATGATATTATCTTAAATGTTGTTGGTTCTATTTTGGGCTTTTTTCTTTATATTGCTTTAAATGCAATATCTAAGCATTTACCCAAATTTTTCCACAGTAATGGTTTTTATAACATCGTATGCATTGGTTTATTAATTATATTTTTAATATACTTTTCTAAAATTATAGGTTTAGGGTGGTTTTAATGAATGATTTTGATATTAATGACTTATATGGTTATCAAAAAGATTACAGTTTTTTAAATGATGTTTTAAATATTGCATTAGAATATGAAAAAGTTACTAATTCTTATTTTTCAGTTATTTTCGTTTCTGAAGAAGAAATTCAAAAAATAAATCAAGAATATCGGGGTATTGATAAAGTAACCGATGTCATTTCTTTTGCTTTTTTAGATAATGAAAATACTTATGATCCAATTAAACTTTTAGGAGATATATATATATGTATTCCTAAGATGGTTTTACAAGCTACAGAATATGGTCATAGTGAAAAAAGAGAATTAGCCTTTTTAGCTGTTCATGGTCTTTTACATTTATTAGGCTATGACCATACTAAAAGCAAAGAAGAAGAAAAAATAATGTTTCAAAAACAAGATGAAATATTAAATATGGCAAATATAAAAAGATAAAGGAGGTACGATAAAGATGCGTAGTGGTTTTGTAAGTATAATAGGGCGTCCCAATGTTGGTAAATCAACTCTAATTAATTCCCTTTTAAATTTTAAAGTAGCTATTACTTCTAATAAAGCCCAAACAACAAGAAATGTTATTCAAGGCATATACAATGAAGATAATTACCAGATAGTATTTTTAGATTCTCCAGGTATTCATAAACCAACTTCCAAATTGGGAAAAATTTTAAATAAAGAATCTTATTCTTTAACAAAAGATGTTGATGTTATCTTATTTGTAGTCGATGCTTCTAAAGGTATTGGACCTGGTGATAAATTTATTATGGAAACATTAAAGAAAAGTAAAATACCAATCTTTTTAATCTTAAATAAAATTGATTTAATTAGTCGTGAGACTTTAATATTGATGATTAAAGAGTATCAAGATTATTTAGATTTCTCTGAAATAGTTCCAATAAGTGCTTTAAAGAAAGATAATACTAGTCATTTAATTAATGTTATCAAAAAATATTTAACTGATACAGTTCGCTATTTTGATGTTGATATGATAACGAGTAATTCTAAATCTTTTATGGTTAGTGAGATAGTCAGGGAAAAATTATTGTGGGTGTGTGAAGATGAAATACCTCATAGTTTAACCTGTATTACAACTAAATTCGAAGAAAAAGATAATGTGGCAGTTATAAGTGTTGATATCATCGTTGATCGCGATTCCATTAAAAAAATTATTATTGGTAAAAAAGGGGAAAGATTAAAAATGGTAGGAACAACAGCTCGTAAAGAAATGGAAGAATTAATTAACAAAAAAGTATATTTAGAATTATATGTTAAAACCATTAATAATTGGCGTGAAAAAGAAGCTCAATTAAAAGATTTAGGCTTTAATGAATTAAGTTTAAAATAAATGAATAAAAATTCTTTTTTCTAAACAAAATAATAGTAGAAAGAAGGATTTATATGGATAAAAAAGAAGCCTGGAAATTATTTAAAGAAACTGGTAAAATAGAATATTATCTAATGTATAAAGGAAAGATGTGAGAAAAAATGATAACCAAAGTAGAAGGATTTATAATTAATACTACTAATTATGGAGAAACTTCTTTGGTTATTAATTTATTTACTAAAGAATATGGAATTATAGGTTTAATGGCTAAAGGCGCTAAAAGTATTAAAAATAAATTGCACGCCTTAACCAGAAAATATACCTATGGTTTTTTTTATATTTATTATAAAGAAAATAAATTATCAATTTTAAGTGATGTTGATATTATTGATTCTTTTAAGAGTATTCATCAAGATATAATTAAAATTTCTTATTTAACTTATCTTTGCGATTTGACTAATCAAGTTTATAAAGAAAGTAGTGAAAAAACAATCTATGACTTATTTATTAATACCGTTTATAAATTAAATGAAGGTCTTAATCCAGTAGTTTTAGCCAATATTTTAGAAACTAAATATTTAAATTATTTAGGAGTAGGGCTGAATTTAGATTGTTGTTTAAAATGTGGAAGTACTAAAAATATTGTAACTATTATTGATGGGGGTTTATTGTGTAAAAATTGTTATCAAAATGAGCCAATTAAAGATTTAAAAATTATAAAATTATTAAGACTATATGAATTAATTGATATTAAAAGTATTACTAACATTAATGTTTTAGACCAATTAATAAATCAAACTAATGAATTTTTAGATGATTACTATGATCGATATACCGGTTTATATTTAAAAAGCAAAAAATTTTTAGCTAACTTAAAAGATGCTATGTGAAAATAGGGTCTTTTTTAGTTTTAATAAAAGACCATTAGAAAAAAATATTAAAATTAAGTAGTTAGCTTGTATTGAATTTAGTTTTTTGATACAATTATATTGGTTATGATGAGGTGACTATATGGAAAATACAACGCTTTTTGAAGTTGAAATGTTACAAAGAGCTAATATTAAACTTACTTTAAAAGAAGTATGTGAAAGTCTTTCCCTAAAAGGATATGATCCAATTAAACAATTAGCTGGTTATTTAATAAGTGGTGATCCCGGTTATATTTCGACTTTTCAAGATGCCCGTGGTAAGATTGAAAGTTTAGAACGTGCCGATATTCTGGCATATTTATTAAGAGAAGTTTTAAAATGAGATACCTAGGATTAGATGTTGGAACTAAAACAATCGGTATTGCTCTTAGTGATAAAACTAATCAAATTGCTAGTCCTTATACAACTCTTTTTATTAAAGAAAATGCCTTTGAAGAGTGTATTCCAAAATTAAAAGAGATTGTTTTAGAAAAAGAAATTACGGATTTTGTTTTAGGCTTGCCTAAAAATATGGATAATTCTTTAGGCTTTGCGACAGCGAGAAGTTTAGAATTTAAAAAAATTCTTACTAAATATTTTGCCATGCCAATCCACTTAGTAGATGAACGTTTATCGACCGTTGAAGCTGAAAAAATTTTAATTGCTACTAACAATAGCCGAAAAAAAAGAAAAAAAAAGATTGATAATGTTGCCTCAGCAATTATTTTAGATACCTATTTAAAAGAAAGGAAGGGTTTGAATGAACAAAACTTGTAATATTATTAAAATTAAAGATGATAAAGGTAAAATTAAAGAATGTGAAGTTTTGTATTTGTTCACTCCCAAAAATAGTGATAAAAATTATATTGTTTATACGGATAATACCGTTGATGAAGCCGGTTCAAAAAGAGTATATGCCAATATTTATCAGGAAAGTGGTGAAAAAAAATTATTGTTACCTATTTTAACTGATGATGAATGGTTTACGGTTGAAGCCATATTAACTAAATTAGATGAAAAGAGTAAAGAGGGATAAAATGAAAAAAGTATTAATAATTGTTAGTGTTGTTATAGTATTCTTAATTATGGGTGGCATAGGTTTTTATTTTTGGGGGATAGCTCCTAAAGATACTAATGAAAATGTTGTATTATTTACCATTGAACCCGGTACAAGTAAAACTACTATTGCTAAAAACTTAGCTCAAGCTGGTCTAATTAAAAATGAATTTGCTTTAGATATGTATTTATTTTTTAATAAAGTAAATATCCAAGCAGGGGAATATGAACTTAGTTCTAATATGACTCCTGAAGCTATGTTATTAAAATTTAGCAATGGTGATGTCAAAATTAATTCCTCAACTATTACTCTAGTTGAAGGTAAAAGATTAATTGATTATGCCGAAGATTTAGCCGAAAAACTTGATTTTAGTAAGAATGATTTTTTAAGTGTAGCAAGTAATCAAGAATATTTAACAAGCCTAATTCCTGAATATTGGTTTTTATCTTCTGATATATTAAATGAAGGATTATATTATCCTTTAGAAGGTTACCTATTTCCTGATACTTATGAATTTTTAAACAATGTTTCTCCCGAAGAAGTTATTGAAACTATCTTAGATCATGCCTCAACCAAATTAGAGGCTTTAAAAGAAGAAATGTTAGCTAATAGTTATTCTGTTCATGACTTATTTACCATGGCTTCAATAGTCGAAAAAGAAGCTAATACTTCAGCTGAACGGGAAACTGTTGCTCAAGTATTTTATAAAAGACTTTCTGAAAATTGGAGCTTAGGTAGTGATGTAACAGCCTTTTATGGCGCTAAAAAAGAAATGGGTAAAGACTCTGAAACATGGGATGTACTAAATAATGATAATCCATACAACACAAGATTGACGAATGGCAAAATGAATGGTAAACTACCTATTGGACCGATTTGTAGTCCATCACTATCAAGTATTAATGCAACATTACATCCTAGTGCGACAGGTTATTATTATTTTGTTGCCAATACTTGTAATGGTGAGATAAGTTTTCTAACAACTGCTAATGAATTTTACGCTAAGACTACAGAACTATCTAGTATCGGCTGTATTTAGAAAGTAGTGTATATCATGAAAAATTTAATTTTAGAGATGGAAAATTATGCTAAAGAACATAATGTGCCAATTATTCAAAAAGATGCAATTGCTTTTATAATGAAATTTATTAAAACTAACAATTATCAAGATATTTTAGAAATAGGTGGAGCTATAGGTTATTCAGCTATTTTAATGGCTTCTAGTCATCCTGATGTCAAAGTAACAACAATAGAAAAAGACGAAACTAATTACATGGAATGTTTAAAAAATGTTAAGAAATGTGGTTTTGATCAAAAAGTTAATGTTGTTTTTCAAGATGCTTTAGATGTCAATTTATCAGAAGAAAATAAATATGATTTAATTTTTATTGATGCAGCTAAAGGTCAAAATATGAAATTTTTTGAAAAATATAAATATTTTTTAGCTCCAGGAGGCGCTATTATAACTGACAATTTAAAATTTCATGGCTATGTAGGTCATTCTGATGAAATAGAAAGTAAAAATCTTCGTCAATTAGTAAAAAAAATAGAAAACTATATAGAATTTTTAAATACTAATGAAGAGTATACAACTAAATTTTATGATGTTGGCGATGGTTTAAGTATAAGTGTAAGAAAAGATGAAACAGCCTAATTTTTTAATTATTGTTAGTGAAAGTATTAGTTTAAAAAAATATGATAATGTTAAATATGTGTTTCCATTATCTTCTTTTTGTGTGGGTTTTACTAAGACTTATAATCTAAATGAAATAAAAGTTCAAGATGCTTATTTATATATAAATCGTATCTTAAATACAAGTGATTTTAAAAACTTACAAGAAATTATTAAAATTCTTCCGTCAAATATTAAAGGAATAATTTTTGAAGATATGGGAGTATATGAATTAGTAAAACATTTGAATATTGAAAAGATATTATATGCTCTTCATGCTAACTGTAGTTATTATACTATAAATGCCTACCTAGAAAAAGTTGATTCTGTTGTTATCTCGCCTGATATAACTTTAGAAGAAACTAAAGAAATCCTTAAAAATGCTAATAAAGAAGTCATATTATATGCTTTAGGCCATTTAAACTATATGTACTCTAGAAGATTATTAAACTCAAATTATGCTAAATATTTTAATTATGAGCCCAAAAAAATTTTAAATCTAAAAGAAAATGTTACAAAAATGCCATTTATAAGTCTTGAAAATGAATATGGAACAGTTTTATATGATGATAAAATTTATAATGCTCATCCCTTAAAAGATGCTACAAATGTAAAATATTTTTTAATTAATTCGGTACTTACTAATTTAGATACTGAAGATTTAATTGCCAGTTTTATTAATGATAGTTTAACTAATACAACTAAAAGATTTTTAGAACAAAAAACAATATATCAGTTAAAGTAGGAGAGTTTTATGACAAATATTGAATTATTAGCTCCAGCTGGAGATTTAGAAAAATTAAAAATTGCTTTTTTATATGGGGCTGATGCTGTCTATATTGGCGGTGAACACTATAGCTTAAGAGCCAATGCTCAAAACTTTAGTTTAGATGAAATAAAACAAGCTGTAGAGTATGCTCATAAATTAAATAAAAAAGTTTATGTAACGGTTAATATTATTTTTCATAATGAAGATACGGCTAATTTAAGAAATTATTTAATTAAATTAAGTCAACTTAAAGTAGATGCTATTATTGCTAGTGATTTATATGTTTTAGATTTAATTGCCAAAGAAAAGATTGATTTAGAAGTTCATCTTTCAACTCAAGCCAGTGTCCTAAATGAATATGCTGCGTTATTTTACAAATCTTATAATGTTAAAAGAATTGTCTTAGCTAGAGAAGCAAATGAAAATGATATTAAAAAGATTAAAGAAAAAACTAATTTAGATTTAGAATGTTTCATTCATGGAGCAATGTGTACGAGTATATCTGGTCGTTGTATTATGTCTAATGTTTTAACTAATCGTGATGCCAATCGTGGGGGCTGTGCTCAAGTTTGTCGTTGGACATTTGATGCTGGTAATGAAATGGCTTTTAGTATGTCAAGCAAAGATTTAAATTTAATCTTTTATATGCAAAAAATGCTTGATTTAGGAGTTAATTCCTTTAAAATTGAAGGTCGGATGCGTGGTATTTATTATCTAGCAACCGTTATTTTATGCTACCGACGAATGATTGATAAATTACTAAGTAAAAATTTAACTATTGAAGAGAGTAATTACTATTTAAAAGTCTTAAATAGATGCGCTAATAGAGAATCAGCACCCCAATTTTTAACTAAATTACCAGATGTTAAAGATCAATATTTTCTAGGTCGTCAAGAAGAATCTAATCAAGACTTTTTAGGCTTAGTATTAGACTATGACTCTAAAACTAAAATAGCGACTATTGAAGAACGAAATTTGTTTAAAAAAGGGGATAAAGTAGAATTCTTTGGCCCTCAAATAGCCACGAAATCTTATCAAATAGATGCCATTTATGATATCGATAATAAGCTTATTGAATGTGCCAATCATCCCCGAATGATTGTTAAATTAAAAATTGATTATCCTTTAAAAAAATATGACATGATGCGAATAAAGATTGACAAATAATCATATTTATTGTAATATTAGCAAGTATAAAATTTATAGAAAGAGATGAGTTATAAATGCAAAATGAAGAAACAATTATTTTAACACCAAAAGGTTATTTAGAACTTGAGCAAGAATTACAAGAGTTAAAGACTGTTGTAAGGCCTAGGGTAATTAAAGACTTAAAAGACGCTAGAGCCCAAGGAGACTTATCTGAAAATTCTGACTATGATGCTGCTAGAAATGAACAAGCCCAAGTTGAGGCGAGAATTAAAGAATTAGAATTTAAATTAGAACATAGTACAATTGCTGAGGGAAGTAGTAAAGGAGCCGCTAATGTTGGTTCAACAATTACTATTTTATATGATGATGGCGAAACTGAAGAATATGAATTAGTTGGTTCTATGGAAGCTGATCCACTAGAAAATAAAATTTCTAATGAAAGTCCAATTGGCAAAGCTGTTATAGGTCATAAAAAAGGGGACAAGATTGTTGTTGAAAGTCCAAATGGATCATATGAAGCTATTTTAGAAGATGTAAGATAACAAGTTTATACTTGTTTTTTATTTGCAATTATTTATTAAAAAAATTTACTTTCTAAAAATTACATGTTAAAATGAATATATAGAGTAGGTGAATAAATAATGAATAATAAAGGTTATGCTATAAAAGAATTGATTGTTTTACTTGCTATTATTGCTGTTGGTTTTGGGGTAGCAATAACAAGAATAAGTTTTGCATATCAAGATATTAGTGATGAACAAACAATTTTAGAAGAAGGAAAAAATACACTTAAAATAGCTACTGAAGCATATATTAAAACCCATGAAAAAGATTTTAAAAAAGATACTGAAAATTATTTATATGGTAAAGACTTAGCCGATGATGGTTATTTAATATTAACTGAAGATTTTGATTATAAAGATGTAAAAATAAAAGTAACATATGATAATAATTCCAAAAAATACAATATTGATATTATTGATGAATAACTCTTTAAAAAAGAGTTTTTTTTTAAGCAAAAAAAAATCCCATAAAGGGTATTAAACAAAATGGTGGCTCCAACGGGGACTATATTTACTTATTAATAAACATTTTTAAAGGTCTAAAATGCCTTTAATATGTGCTTTTTGATGTTTATAAAATTTAATATAATAGTTATAATTTTTTAAAATGGTCGGTAAATAGTCGGTCATTTAATTGCATTAAATAACGTTGCTATTTCATGTCTATATTAGAAATTAATTCATTAAGATCGCTTTTATAAAAATGCGAATAAATATTTAATGTTGTAGATACTTTGCTATGTCCTAAAAATTTTGATAATAAAGTGATAGGGGCTCCATTACTAATTAATAGTGTCGCACAACTATGCCGAAATTCGTGGATTTTAATTCTTTTCACTCCAGATTTTTTAACTAAATCATCTCTTCTTCTTTGGATTGTTGTAGTAGATAATGGAAATATATTATTAAAAACAAACCAATCATTATTAAAATTTTTAAATTTAGATTGCTCTAAAAATAATTTATTTAGCTTTTTGGAAAGATTTAAGGGCATTGGGATAGTTCTTATACTTGATTCAGTTTTAGGGGGTAAAATCAAATATTTTTCACCTTTAATACGATTTGCTAAGCTTTTATTTACTTGAATAGTATTATTATTAAAATCTATATCATTCCAATTTAATGCCAATGCTTCGCCTTGCCTTAAACCACAATAAAATAATGTAGAGAAAAAGCAAATCCATTTTAAATTTGTTTCTTCATTAATAAATTTATCAAATTCTTCTTTAGTATAAAAATTTATTTCTTTTTTTAGTTCATTAGGATTATTAAAATTTGTCATTTTATTTATTATATTAATATTTAAATTATACATTCTTTTACCATAATTTAATAATGCTCTAAATCGTTTATAAAGAGTATTTTTGTATTCTGTAGATAGATTTTTGCTATTAACATTGTTTTTCCAATTATTAAATTGAATAATAGTCATTTCTTCTACTATAATGCTATTTAATTCTTCAATATGTTTCATCTGATTTATAGTACCTGCATACGTTGTTATTTTAACTTTATCTTTTTGATATTTTAAGTAATCATCAACTAATTCTTTAATTGTTATATTATTTCTAGCTGATAAATCTTGCAAACTATTAATAAAATTTCTTTCTTCTTCTTCAGCATCCTTTTTTCTTTTCCAATATGAACCTTGTTTTCTTTTTCTATTTCCATATAAATCAGTATAATAACATCTAAAATAATAACATTTTTCTATTTTTCCTAATTTTTTAGGTATTTTATTCTT